>JBJTIV010000404.1:0-19179 GCA_046095145.1 Planctomycetaceae bacterium | reverse complement strand
GTAGAGCCCCGAGAACTCGTCGGCCTGGAACAGGCGGTTGAGCTGGTTCGCCACCTCGGCCGGCGGCACGACGACGACGCCGTCGACCCCCTGCCGCACCAGCAGCGACGACTCCGTGAGCTTCGGGGCCAGGAAGCGGCCCACGGTCACCGCCATCAGCGACGACGGCACCCCGTGGCCGCTGACGTCCACCACGAACAGCCCGGCATGCTCCGCGTCGAGCGGAAAGACGTTGAGGAAGTCGCCGGCCAGCGACGCGCAGGGCACGTACCGCCAGGCCACCTGCGCCGACTCGAGCGTGGCGTCGTCCGCCGGCAGGAGCGACCGCTGCACCTTCGCCGCCGCTTCGAGGTCGCGGACCATGTGGGCGTTGCGGCGGGAGATCTCGGCGTTGAGTCCCACAAGCTCGGTGTTGGACTTCTCCAGGCTGTCGCGGGCGACCGACAGCTCCTGGTTGGCCACCACCAGTTCCTGGTTCTTCGCGACCGCGTTCTCGAAGGTCGACACGAGCAGGTTGAGCACCTGCTGCCGGCCGGCCTGCACCCGGAAGGTCTGGCCCGCCAGCGACACCTCGAGGGTGCCGCCCGAGGCCGCCGCGTCGACAGCGTCGTCGAGCGGCGTGGCCAGCAGCGACCGCATGCGGCCCAGCAGGTAGTCGGCCTCGTAGGGCTTCGTGACGTAGTTGTCGGCGCCCGCGTCGAGGCCGCGGATGATGTCGATAGGGTCGGCGAGCGTGGTGAGCAGGATGAAGGGGATCGTCCGCAGGGCCGCGTCGCCCTTGACGGCCTTGCAGAACTCGTAGCCGGTCATCTCCGGCATCTCGATGTCGGAGACGATGATGTCGGGCCGCCGCTCGCGGACGAGCGCCAGGGCCGCCGCACCCGTCTCGCCCCAGCGCACGCGGTGGCCGGCCTCCTCCAGCCGGCGCTGGAGCATCTTCGCCTGCATACGGCTGTCCTCGGCGATCACCACGTCGATGCCGGCGTGGCCCGCCGCGGCCGCGGTCTGTTCCACGGTGCGGCCCGCCGTCAGGTGAACGTCGCCAGGGCGGTCGGCGCGTCCTTGTGGATGCTGAACAGCTTGTCGAGGCTCGTGAGCTTGAAGACCTGCATGATCTCCGGCCGGATGCCGCACATCTTCAGCCGGCCGTGGCCGGCCGAGATCTTGCGGTGCAGCTGCCCGAGCAGGCCGAGCATCGCGCTCGACATGAACTCGACGTTGCCGAAGTCCAGCAGCACGTCGGGCCCCGAGGCCTTGCCGAGCAGCGTGGCGATCTCCTGGCGGATCTCGTCGAGCGTGGTGTCGTCGAGGATCTTCGTGTCCTTGAAGGCGACCAGGTGCACGTCGCCCGTCTTGCCGGTCTGGATTCTGCGGAAGGCTTCCATCGAAGGGCGGACCCCGGAGCGGATTCGGGCCACCCGCGGGCATCCGCGGGACGAATGACGAGCGTACCGCGGTGCTGCGGCAGCCCCCACCCCCGCGGCCGCCCCCCCGCTGGGACGGCCCATCAGCGGTCGCGCGGCCGCCGGCCCACCACCCCGGCGAGCGTGAGCCGTTCGCCGTCGCGGACCACGTCGAGCGGCCGCGTCGAGCCGACGGACGACCTCGTCAGCAGCAGTACGAACTCCGCCGGCCCCCCGACCTCGTCGCCGTCGAATCCCACGATCACGTCCCCTGGCTCCACGCCCGCCGTGGCCGCCGGCGAGCCGGGCTCCACGGCCGTCACCTCCGCACCGCCAACGGCGTCGTCGGCCGCCCGGGGCTTCAGCGTCAGGCCCAGGTCGCCGCGATCGGGCTGGCCCGACGCGAGGATCGCGTCGCACACCTGCCGCGCCGTGTTGCTCGGGATCGCGAAGCCGATGCCGGTGGAGTCCAGGCCCACGATGGCGGTGGTGATGCCCATCACGCGGCCGTGCACGTCGACGAGCGGACCGCCGGAGTTGCCCGGATTGATCGCCGCGTCGGTCTGCAGGAATTCCTGGTACGGGCTCTCGAGCACGCCCGTGCGGCCCACGGCGCTCACGATCCCGTAGGTGAGCGTGTGGTCGAGGCCGAAGGGATTGCCCAGCGCCCAGATCATCTCGCCGACCTGAACCGTGGCGCTGTCGCCCCAGGTCGCCGTCGGCAGGCCGGCCGCGTCGATCCGCAGCACGGCCAGATCCGAGGCGGGATCGGCGCCGACCAGATCGGCGACGAACCGCCGCCCGTCGGCGAGGGTGACGGTGGTCTCCTCGCTGCGGGCCACGACGTGGTAGTTGGTGACGATCACCCCGTCCTCGCGCACGATCAGCCCGGAGCCCACCCGCTCCCCGATCGCGCCCGCGGGATCGAGACCCCGCAGCGACGCGATCTCGTCCGGGAATCCCGTGAGCCGTCGCGTGGACGTGACGTTCACGACGGTCGGACCGATGATCCGCGCGAGCGTCGTAAAGAGCTTGCCGACCGTGCTCAACTCCGCCACCGCCGCGGCATCACGGATCGCCCGCAGCTCCGCGCGGGTGCGGGCGTAGTGCAGCCGTCCGGCCAGCGAGGGCCAGATGATCAGCCCCACGAGCGCGACCAGCCCCAGAAACAGCACGAGCGTCCGCCGCTGCCCGCCGGAAGAGCCTGCCGAGTCGCTCATGCGTGCGCCACCTTCGCGGCCTTCGCGAGCGATCGGCGGACGAGGTCGATCGCCCCCTTCGCCGCCCGCGATCCGGCCAGATCGGGTCCGCCTCCGAGCGTATGCTCCACGTGCTCGGACCCCAACGGTCCCTCGAGGACGAGGTCGAGGACCGCCCGACCCTCGGGGCCGGGCCGCGGCCCGCCCACCCCCAGGCCGAGGTCCGCCGCAAAGCCGCGACGCGCCTGCGCGGCGAGCGCGGCGGCCGCGTCGGGCCCCGAGCGATCCGCCGCCTCGGGCAGGACGACGCCGCCGGCCACCGCGGCCTGCCCCCCGGCCACCCGGCCTCGTGCCCGCGCGAGCGCCTCCGCCACCCGGCCCTCGGTGCCGACCTCCGCCGACGCGAGGACGAGTCCCGCCGCCGCCACCGCGCGCACCGCGGCGTCCTCGACCTCGTCATCCTCCACGCCGAAGACGAGGTCGCCCAGGCAGTCGCGGATCACGGCCTCGTCGGCGGCGATGGCGGCCCGGCAGGCGGCCTCGTCGCGGCCCCGGGCGGTGATCCGCAGCGTGATCGTCGCCTGGTGCGCCGTGATGCCCACGAGCGGCTCCCGGCCGCGGCGGATGAGGTCGGGCAGCATGGCCTCGATCGCGCTCTCGCCCGCGCCGAAGCACTTGATCCGCCGCTGCAGGATCGTGCCGCCGTCGGCCACGACCGCCGCCAGCGCGGGCCCCACCGTCTGCCGCCACATCGTCGTCATCTCGGCCGGCACGCCCGGCAGCACGATCACCCGGCAGGTCCGGCCACCGGATCCGCGCAGGTCGAGGTCGATGCCCGGCGCGGTGCCGTGGGGATTGGCCACGATGCGGCTGCCCCGGGGAAAGAGCGCCTGCCGACGGTTCGACTCCGGCATCGGCATGCCGCGCCGCGCGAAGCGGCTCTCCACCGCGGCGAGCGCCTCCGCGTCGCAGTCGAGCGGCACGTCGGCCACCGCCGCGAGCACGTCGCGGGTGAGGTCGTCGGCGGTGGGGCCCAGCCCGCCGGTGGCGATCACGACGTCGGCCCGGCCGGCCGCCGCGCGGAAGGCCTCGATCCCGGCGGCGAGCGTGTCGGGCACCGTCGTGTGCCGCACGGTCTGGATGCCCAGCACGGCCAGTTCGGCGGAGATCCAGCGGCTGTTCGTGTCGAGCCGGGCGCCCGTCGTCAGTTCGTCGCCGATCGCGATCACCTCGGCCGTCGGGCCGCCAGCGCGTTCCATAGGCAGGTCTCTATACCAGACGGCGGCCGATCCCCCGCCCCGTCGCTGCCGTCCCGCCGCGATGGCCCGCTCTGGCCGGGTGGCGGCGGCCGGGGAACAATGAGGGCGATGTCAGGACGCTCGACACCCTCGCTCGGCCTCCTCGGCGGCGGGCCGCAGATCGCGGCCGTCGTCGACGCCGCCCGGGCACGGGGCTGGCCCGTCGTCGCGGCGGACGATGCGAGCGCCGCCGGGGGCCCGCCGCCCGAGTCGTGGACCGCCTTCCTCGACGGCGACGCCTGCGATGCCGTGCTCGTCGGCGCCGACGGCTGGAATGCGGCCCGGGCCGAGGCCGTGCGGACGCTCGTGCAGGCGGGCCGCACGCTCGTGCTCGAGCAGCCCCTCGAGCTGTCGATGCTCTGGGCGTTCGAGCTCGACATGATCGCCCGCGACTCGGCCGCCCGGCTCGTGCCCGTGCTGCCCGACCGGCTCCATCCCGCGGTGGCCGCGCTCAAGGGGTTCGTCGAGGCCGCCGCCGCGGGGGAAGGCCCGCTCGGTCCGCTCGAGTCGATCCGCCTCGAGCGCACGCTCGCCGACCGTTCCCGCGCGGCGGTGCTCGCGGCGCTCTCCCGCGACGTGGACATCGCGCGGGTGCTCGCCGGCGATCCCGCCCGGGTGTCGACGCTCGGCGCGGCCGACGCCGAGTCGGCCTGGTCGACGCTCGCCGTCGGGCTCACCGGCCCGGCGCAGGTGCCCGTGCGCTGGCAGGTGGCGGCGGGCGGCCCCGGTGGCCTGCGGATCACGCTGCACCACGTGCGCGGCCCGATCGAGGTCTTCGCGCCCGACGGCCCCGAGCCGTGGACCGTCTCGCCTCCGCTGCCGGCCTGCGGCCCTTTCGACCGGGGCGCCGCCGTGCTCGATCAGATCGTGCGGACCGCCGTCGGGCAGCCGGCGGCGGCGTCCGCCGCGGTGCCGCCGGCATCGTGGACCGACGCCGCCCGGGCGCTCGAGATCGCCGAGACGGTGCCCCGCAGCCTCGCCAAGGGCCGGGCGATCGACCTCCACCACGAGGAATTCTCGGAGCTCGGCACCTTCCGCGGCACCATGGCCTCGCTGGGCTGCGGCATCGTGCTCCTGGCCCTCGTGCTGGTGGTCATCGCCACGCTCGTGGCCGGCATCTCCAAGGAAATCGGCTGGGAGTTCGGCACCGCCCTGGCCAATGCCTGGCCCGGCGTCGTGCTGGCCGCGCTGATGGTCTTCCTGGCCCTCCAGCTGCTGCCGACGCTCCTGGGGGCCGACCGCACGCCTCCCCGCACCGGGCCTCCCGCAGGCGACTGACGCGGGCCCGCCGCCCGCCCGTCGCGGCGCGAAGCTGGCGAAACCCTGCGGCCGCCTCCTGCAGCGCGGCGGCGCGATTGAGTCTGGGCAGGATGTGCGGTCCGCGGAGGTCCGCCTGCGGGTTGGCCCCGCGACACGGCCGATTTGACCCGTCATGCGCAGTCGCGCGGGCACCGCGGTGACCGCCGCGGCAGCCGCCGGGGGAGCCAAGTCCGCCATGCGGATCTCGTGGGTCGTCGTGTTGCTCGTGGCCGCCTCCGCGGCTGCTCCCTCCGTCGCCACCGAGATGCGCCGCAGCGCCATCGTGCTGGCGGTCGAGTCGCAGCGCGACGCCGTCGTCAACATCCACGGCCAGAAGGTCGTGGGCGAGGATGACCCCGGCGCCGAGGCCCGCCGCGTCAACGGCATGGGCACGGGCGTGATCGTCGATCCCCGCGGCTACGTGGTCACGAACTTCCACGTCGTCGAGGGCGTCCGCCGCATCGAGGTCACGCTGTCCGACGGCCGCACGACCTCGGCCACGCTCGTGTCCCACGATCCGCGGACCGACCTCGCGATCATCAAGATTCCCGCCGACCAGCCGCTGCCGGTGGTCACGATCGGCACCTCGAGCGACCTCATGATCGGCGAGACGGTGCTCGCCCTGGGCAACGCCTACGGCTACGAGCACACCCTCACCCGCGGCATCATCTCGGCGCTCCACCGCGACGTGGAGGTGAGCCGCACGCAGCGCTACGACGACCTCATCCAGACCGACGCCAGCATCAACCCGGGCAACTCGGGCGGGCCGCTGCTCAACATCAACGGCGAGGTGATCGGGATCAACGTGGCCGTGCGGGCCGGCGCCCAGGGCATCGGCTTCGCGATCCCCATCGACCACGTGCTCGACGTGGCCACGCGGCTGATGTCGGTGGAGCGGGTGGACCACACGTGGCACGGCATCGTGGCCCGCGGCGACGGTGCCCGGGGCGCCGTGGTGGAGGCCGTGCACGGCGAGAGCCCTGCGGCGAGCGTGGGGGTGCGGGCGGGCGACGTGATCACCAGGATCGGCGATGTCCGCGTGACGCGGCCCTTCGACATCGAGCGGGCGCTCCTGGGCCGCAAGGCCGGCGACGCGGTGTCGGTGACCGTGGTGCGGGCCGGCGGCGAGGAGTGTCTCTCGCTGCCGCTGGCGGCGATGCGGCGCGAATCGGTGCCCATCGAGGAGCGCTGCTGGCGGGAACTCGGCGTGCGGATCCAGCCGGTGTCGCCGGCGAAGGTGCAGAAGCTCCAGTCCCGCTACCGCGGCGGCCTCGTCGTGACGGAGGTGCGGTCCGCCGGACCCGCCGCCGAGCAGGGCATCCGCGAGGGCGACATCCTGGTGGGGCTCCACATCTGGGAGACCGTCGCCCCCGACAACATTTCCTACATCCTCGACAAGGCCGGCGAGGAGCACGTCAACCCGATCAAGTTCTACGTGCTCCGCGGCCGCGAGACGCTCTTCGGCCACATCGTCTCCGACACGGTCCTGCGGTAGCAGGGCGGGCATGCAAGCCCCAGGGCGGAAGCCCGGGGACACCACGCCGCGGCGGAGACCGTCTGCCATGCCCGATGATGTCGGAGCGTCTTCGGCATCAGTGCTCGATCTGCATGGGGGCCGGGAACCGGGGCCACCCGGAGTCCCCCGGCTGCCGCCGGGGGCTTGAACACGAACGGCGGTCAACATCGAAGCTCGCGCTCCGGGCTTCCTGGCCGACTGACGTCGCAGGCGTGGGCGTCGATCGGTGATAGAGTGTCTCCTCCCGCACTGGCACGCGCCGATGGAAACCGACTTCGTCGACTGGCTGCTGCGCCGTCTTCCGGCGGATCCCCGGCTCGACGTGCCGGCGGGCGACGATGCGGCCGTGCTGCGGCCTCCCGCCGGCCGACGCACGGTGGTCACGGTCGACATGCTCATGGAGGGCACCGACTTCGTGCTCGGGCACGCCTGCCCGCCGCGGGCCGTCGGCCACAAGGCCCTGGCCGTGAGCCTGAGCGACCTGGCCGCGATGGCCGCCCGGCCCGAGGCGGCGGTCGTGGCCGTGGCCCTGCCCCGACGCGGCGGTGACGAGATCGGCCACGGACTGCACGAGGGCATGCAGGCGCTCGCCGCCGTCCACGGCCTCGCGCTGGCCGGCGGTGACACCAATGCCTGGGACGGGCCGCTCGTCGTGAGCGTGACGGCCCTGGGCAGCGTGGCCCCCGGCCGCGAGTGGCGACGCGACGGAGCCACGCCCGGCGACCTGCTCGTGGTCACCGGTCCCTGCGGCGGCAGCATCCTCGGCCGCCACCTCGCGGTGACGCCGCGCTGCGGGGAGGCGCTCGCGATCGCCGAGCGGTATGTCGTCCATGCCGCCATCGATGTCAGCGACGGCCTGTCGCTGGATCTTGCGCGACTCATGAAGGCCAGCGGCACCGCCGCCGTCGTCGATCTGGCGGCCGTGCCGATCCACGCCGACGCCCGGCGGCTCGCGGACACGGCCGATGACGGCGGCAGCCCGCTCGACCACGCCCTGGCCGATGGCGAGGATTTCGAGCTCGTGCTCGCCATGCCCGAGGCCGACGCCCGCGCGCTCGTGGCCGATCCGCCGCCGGGGCTCGCGCCGGCCGTGATCGGCGTGGTCGAGGCGGGCAGCGGCCTCGTGGCCATCGACCCTGCCGGCGGGCGCAGGCCGCTCGAGCCGCGCGGGTTCGTGCACCGATTCGACGGGTGACGTCCGTGCCCACGATCACGCTCGACGTGCCCGACGAGACCGCGCTCGGCCCGCTGGCCCGGGCGGTCGTGGCCGCTCTGCCGCAGGGCGCGTTCGTGGCCCTGTCGGGCGACCTCGGCGCGGGCAAGACCACGTTCGTGAAGGCCGTCGCCGCAGCCTCGGGCATCGACCCGGTGGAGGTCGTCAGCCCCACGTTCGGCTTGATCCACGCGCACGACGGCCCGCATGGCCGGCTCGTGCACGCCGATTTCTACCGGCTCCCCGACGTCGAATCGCTCCACGAGACGGGCTGGGACGACGCCGTTGCCGCGGCCGACTGGACGCTCGTGGAATGGCCCGAGCGGATCGCGCCGGCCCTGCCGCCGGACCGGCTCGACGTGGCGATCACCATCACCGGCCCCGGCTCGCGCGCGCTTACGTTCTGCAGCCGCGGTCCGCGGCACGATCGCATGGTGGAGGCTCTGACCCAGCTGGCGACGGACCGAGTCATTCGGCCCGCGAGGGGATGCCCGTAGCGATCAGGGCCGGCGTGGGCGGCACGCGCGACCGGGTTTCGTCGCCGCGAGCCTCGCCGTATGCTCCAATTCCCATGCGGCTCGATCCCGCCACCACCCTGCTCGCCGTGATCGACGTCCAGGAGCGGCTGCTGGCCGCGATCCCGGCCGCCGACCGGGTCGTGGCCCGCTGCGGACGGCTCGCACAGGCCGCCGCGCTCCTCGACGTGCGGCGGGTGCTCACCGAGCAGTATCCGCAGGGGCTCGGGCCCCCGCCTGCGGCGCTCGCCGGGCGGATTTGTGCCCCGGCGACCACGCTGTCGGTCAGCTGCTGCGGCTGCGTGCCGTTCGCCGCCGCGCTGTCGCCCGACGTGGTGAGCGTGGTGCTCGCCGGCCTCGAGACCCACGTGTGCGTCGCCCAGACCGCGCTCGACCTCTTGACGCGCGGCCTGGCGGTGTTCGTGGCGGTCGATGCCGTCGCCTCGCGGCACGACCTCGACCACGAGGTGGCGCTGCGGCGGCTCGAGGGCGCCGGCGCGGTACCGACCACGACCGAGGCGGTGCTCTTCGAGTGGTGCCGCTCCGCGGAGCATCCCCGCTTCAGGGAGGTGCAGGCGCTGGTGAGGGATCGGCCCCGCTGACCGGAGCGGCCGCGGGGGCCACGGTCAGATCCGCGTCGCCGGCCGCCTCGCTCCCCGCGGGCAGATCCTTGAGCCGCGCCAGTTTCGTCGCGGCGGCCGGCTCCCCGGGCTGCTCGCGGCCCGGCGCCGAGCCGAAGCGGATCGTGCGGCCGGCGTCGCCGACGAGCCGCCAGTCGACGCCCTGGGCGGTGCCGACCGGCAGCAGGTCCCGCAGGCCCAGCCGGGGCCACTCCGGCCCCACCGCGGCCGCGACGCTCGCCCCCTCGACGACGAGCGCGTCGCCCCAGCGCGTGCCGGCCGCGCCGATCGGCGTGGTGCCCACGTGCGCGATCGTGGGGTAGGCCGCGGCCGACTCGGGGGTGAAGTCCTCGCTCGGCAGCACCACGCCCTCGGCGTCGACGGCATACAGCCCGTCCTTCACGCGGACCATCGCCACGGGCTCGCGGCAGCGGATCTCCACCACCGCGGCCGCCGGAGCGCGGAGCGACACGCCCGCCACCTCCCGCACCCACGGATGACGCGCGAACGCCCGCCGCAGCCGCTCCGCCAGGCCCGGGTCGTCGAGCGGCAGGCCGGCGTCGAGGCTGGCGTCACGGAGCGCCTCGCCGCGCACGTCGCCGCGGATCCACGGCCCCACCCCGCGGACCTCCACCTGCTCCGGAAAGAGCACGAGTTCGGGGCGGGCCCGCACGTCGTCGGCGTGACGCCGCCAGGCGAGCCAGCCGACGACGGCGGCCGCGGCCACCACGGCCACGGCGCCCAGCCCCGCGCGGTGGGCCGACACGAACGTTGCGAGCGTCGATCCTGGCGACGGCTCGGCTTCCGGTGCGCGGCGGCGGGTCGGGGCGTTCATCGCGCGGCAGCCGGCGGCGTCACCAGACCGCGATCTGCGGCGCGAGCTCCACCCCGAGCGCGTCGCGAACCCGGGCGCGCACCTGCTCGACCAGGGTCCGGACGTCGTCGCTCGTGCAGCCCGTCTCGGCCACCACGTAGTTGGCATGGGGCAGGTGCACCGAGGCGCCCCCCACGCGGATGTCCCGCGCGCCGGCCTGCACGATCAGCGACTCGGCCGTCGTGCCCAGCGGATCCTTGAACATCATCGCCACGGCCCGCGTGCCTCCCGGCTGGCCCGAGCGGCCCACGATCCACTGCTTCTGCATCCGCTTCGTGAGCGGGCCGGGGCTCTCCTCGTCGAGTTCGAAGCGGCAGCCGGTCACGATGCAGTCGTCGAGGTTGCTCCACCGCGCCGAGAAGGCCAGCCGCGACTGGTCGCGGCGCTCCACCGTGCCGTCCGGCAGCATCACCGTGACCTCGCGCACCCGCTCGCCGATGTCGCCGGCATGGCCGCCGGCGTTGCCCACGACCGCGCCCCCCACGGTGCCCGGCACGTCGACGAGCATCTCGAGGCCCGAGAGCCCCGCCTGCACCGCGGCCGACACAACATGCACGAGCTTCGCGCCCGCCCCCGCCACGAGCGCCGGCTTCCGCACCTCGATGCCGCAGAACTCGGGGGCCGAGAGCCGCAGCACCATGCCCGCGTATCCGCCCCGCGGCACGAGCACGTTCGACCCGCCGCCGATCACCCGCACCGCGATGCCCCGCTCGTGGCACCGGGCGACGACCCGCCGCAGGGCGTCGAGATCAACCGGCTCGCAGAAGTAGGCCGCCTCGCCGCCCAGACCGAGCCACGTGTGGCGGGCGAGCGGCTCGTGTCGCGACACGGCCACGCCGAGGTCGTCGAAGGGCGTGGCGTTCGCGCCGGTCGCGTCCGCTGCCGCCTTGCCCGCCGCGCTCATGAATACCGTCCTCACCACCGGGAGCCATCGACGCCGGACCGGCGCGTGCCGGGCCACGGTGCGAAATTGTGACGCACCGGCGGCGTGTCCGTCCATGCCGCGCCGGCGGCCCGGTCGGGCGGGCCGCGATCACGCCGCCCGTCGCGGTCCGGCGGCCACACGCTGCGGCGGGTGGGCCAGCCGCAGCCAGCCTTCGACGAGCGTGGCCAGGGGAACGCCGGCCGCGGATCGGCCGCGACGATGCGGCACGACGGGCGACCCGAGCACCAGCAGACAGTCGCGGCGGCCGAGCCGGCCCAGCATCAGGTCGATCCGGGCGTAGGCGGCCAGCGCCGCCTCGTCGGCCACGTCGTCGAGCACTCCGGGCGGCACCACGACCACGTCATCGCACCGCCGCCGCACCGGACCGGCGAAACCCGCGGGGCCGAGCTGGTCGACCACGCCCTGCTCGGCGACCACCGCGAGCCGGCCGGGCGTGAGCCGCCGCAGGCTTGCGAGCGTCGCCGCCAGGGCGAAACGGCTGGGCGGCGCGTCCAGGAAGGCGGCGAAGTCCTGGCCCCGGTCGAGCCGCTCCACCCGGCCGGCCACGCTGCCGGCGGCCTCGATGCCCCGGACGGCGACATCGAGCGGCAGGCCGAGACTCGCCCCGACCGCCGCGGCGCATGCCGCGTTGCGGGCGAACGACGCCACCGGCGTGTCGACGGCCAGCGGCACCACCTGTCCGGCCGCCGACACGAGCACTGTCTGGCCATGCAGCCCGCGTTCGACGGGTCGCACCGACACGTCGCACGAGTCTTCGAGGCCCGCCGCGATGTGGTGGCCGCAGTCGCGGTCGGCGGCCGCGGCGAACAAGTCGCGGAGCCCGGGGTCCGGCGGGGCCACGAGCCAGCCCTCGGGGGCCAAGGCCGCCAGGACGCGTCGCGCCAGCGTTGCCCGCGACGGCCGCTCGTCCCGCGGCCCGCGGGCCGCGCCGGTGACGACGACGCCATGGCACGTCCGCCGACCGAGCACACCCCCCGCCAGGGCTTCGTGCGGCACCTCGACCACCGCGTGCGAACAGCCGCCCCCGGCCAGCCGGTCGATCCAGTCTGCGATCTCGTCGGGCCGCGTGCGATCGGGGGCAGGTGCGAGCGTGCCGTCGGCAGCGACGCAGCCCAGGTCGCTCACCACGCCCACCTGCAGACCAGCCTCGCCGAGGACCGAAGCAACCAGCCACGCGGTCGTGGTCTTGCCGCTCTGCCCCGTGACGGCGATGAGCCGCATGGGCCGGGATGTTGCGCCGCGGCGCGGTGAGCGCGAGTGTGCCATGTCGGCCTCCTGCCTGGGCGTCGGCGAGCCGGTGTCGGCCGCCGCCGCGGGGTTCCATCGCGGCCATCCGTGAACGCGATGAGCCGGATTCTCCGCGGCGCGGCAAACCGGTCAAGGCCGCATCGGCAGACCTGGCCGCCGGACAGAGGGTGGCTTCCCCGCAGATCTCCCGCCTTGCCGCAACCGCCGGTCACCATCTACGGTGGCGGTCCCGGTGGGTCCCGCCAGGGCCGCGGGTTCCGCGAGGTCGACCACGCTGACGCCCATGACCCCTTCGACCGCCCCGTCGATCGCCTGGATCGGCACTGCCGCCGGTGCGGAGCTCGCCTGGGCGCGGCGGGCGGTGGCCGACGTGGCGACCGTGCACGAGTTCGCCGGAGCCGACGACGTGGTCGCCGCACCAGCCGACGGTCCGTGGCCGGCCGTGGCCCTCGTGGGCAGTGACCGCGGGTCACGCTGGGGACTTCCCGACCTGACCGCGATCTCGCGCCGCTGGCCGCTGACGCCGGTGGTGTCGGTGGCGGCGAGCATCGTCGACGGCCGCCGACGCAGCGGCCCGCTGCTGCCGGCCACCGAGGAGGTGCCGTGGAGCGAGGTGCCGGCGCGGCTGGCCTGGTGGTTCGCCGATCGCGCCGCCGGCCGCCCCGGCACGCTCGGCCTGCCGGCGACCGCCCGCCGCGAGGAGCGCGCCGTGGAGGCCGTGGCGGCCCTGCGGCCGACATCGCGGTCGGCCGTGCGGGTGTCGGTGGCCGCCGACCGGGCGGTCGATCTTGAGGGGCTCGCCGATCTGATCACCGCGTCCGGTCGCGAGGTGCTGCGCCGCACCTGCGGCCGGCCGCCGCTCGACGAGCCGGCCGACGTGCTCGTCTGGGACACGGCCGCGCTCGGCCCGACGCACCTGGCCTGGCTGGGCATGCTGGCCGCCAACCGGCCGGAGCTCGCCGTGATCGTGGTCGACTCGTTTCCCAGGCCCGAGACGGCCCTGGCGGCGCTCGAGGCCGGGGCCGCCGCGGTCCTCGGGCGGCCGCTCGCGCCGGAATCGCTCGCCGGCAGCTTCGTGCGGCTGGAATCGGCCCCGGCGACTGGTCTTGGCGGGCCTCCGCCGTCCGCCTAGCATCCCGGCCCGCGCCGAATCGGCGGCGCGGGGTCGGAGCCCCGCATGCGGCCGGCCTGTCTTCCCGCTGTCTGCGCAGCCTGCGTGATGGTCGCCGGCTGCGCCCACGTCGTCGGTCTCGACGCGTTCGCGCGGCGGCCGGTCTCGAACCTCGGCCTGCGGTCGTGGCAGGGCGACGAGGGGCTGCCCGGCCGCACCGAGCTCGTGGTCGGTCAGCTCGTGATCCACGCCGACTTCCCGATCGCCGGTCAGCACCGCCTCGTGCGCGAGCTCGACGCCCTGCGCGCGGAGGTGAGCCAGCGGCTCGGCCTCCCGGTCTCCGATGAGCCGGTGCACCTCTACCTCTTCGAGGACGCGGCGTCCTACGACGCCTTCGCGGCCCGCCAGTTCCCCGGGTTCCCGGCCCGCCGTGCCTTCTTCGTGGAGACCGACACCACGCTCGCGGTGTTCGCCGCCTGGCAGGACCGCGTCGCCGAGGACCTGCGCCACGAGACGACCCACGGCTACGTCCACGCCGTCGCCCCCGCGGTGCCCCTGTGGCTCGACGAGGGCATCGCGGAATTCTTCGAGCTGCCGAGGCACGAGGCAGGCGTGCACCGCGCCCACGTGGCCCACCTCGCGGGCCGCACGCTCGAGGGCACCTGGCGGCCCGACATGGAGCGGCTGGAGTCGCTGGCGAGTGCCGGCGACCTCTCGCAGGACCATTACGCCGAGGCCTGGTGCTGGGTGCACTGGCTCCTGTGCACGACCCCGGAGCGCCGCGACCTGCTGCAGGATTATCTCGCCGACGTGCGCCGCGACGGCACGACGGCCCCGCTCTCCGTGCGGCTCCGCCACGCCCCCGGCACGCCCGCCGACCTGGCCTCCGCCCTCCGCGGCCACGTCGAGACCCTCGCCGCCGCCGGCCGGCAGTGACGGTCCTCACCCGGCGGCGGTCGGAGCCGGGCACGCCCATCCAAGCCCCGGGCGGAAGCCCGGGGACACCGCGTGGCGGCGGAGACCGTTTGCCATGCCCCGCGAGGTCGCCGGGCGCGTTCAGTGTGCGGGGACCGATGGGGCCTCATGCCTGCTGCGCCGCGGTCCCCGAGGCCTTGCGAAACACGGTGCCGTGGTCGGCGACCTGGAAGCCGAGCTTGCCGAACAGCTTGAGCGCCGGTGCGTTGGCCTCGGAAACCTGCGTCTCCATGAGCGTCACGCCCTCGGCGGCGAGGTCGTGCATCGCCTCCGCCACGAGGTAGCTGGCCAGCCCCTGCCGGCGGCGCGGCCCCTCGATGGCCACGTTCATCAGCCCGGCCGCGGGCACGCCCCACGCGGCCGCCAACGGCTGCATGTCCCACAGCGTGGCGCTGCCCAGCAGCGGGGCCATGCCGTCGGGCCCCTCCTGGTTCGCGCGGAGCTCGTAGCGGCGCAGGGCGATGCCCGTCGTGGTGGCGGCCTCCCACCAGGTGCGACGGGAGGGCTCGTCGATGACTCGCAGCGTCGTGGCGCGGCGGATCGCCAGTTGCAGGCGGTTCACCGGGGGCCGAAAGCCGGAGAGCGGCCGCCGCAGGATGGCGATCCGGTCGGCGACCTCGTAGCCGGCGGCGCGGAATGCCTGCTGCATGCAGGCTGACGAGTCGAGGATGCCCGGGATGTCGGCGCCGCCGTAGAGGCCCAGGTAGAAGCCGGTCATCTCCGCGGAGCCGCCGCCGAGGATCGTGCGGGCGCCGCGGCGGCGGAGGTAGTCCTCGCAGCGCGCGATGAGGCCGGCCGCGATCTCATCCTCGCGGTCGTGCGGCACCACCACCGCCAGGAGCGTCGTGCCCGTCGCGGTGTCGATCGAGCCGCGGTCGGCGCTCGGGGCGAAGGCCGCGTGGGCGAAGCCCACCGCCTGCTCGCCGTCGAAGGCGAGGATCAGCCCCTCGCGGTCGAAATAGGGCTTGGAAAACACTCCCGCCTCGAGATGGGCCACCGTCATCGGCTGCATCGCTCCGGGCCCGAGGTCGGCGGTGCGCCAGATTTCGGCGAGCCGGGGCGGATCGTCGTTGCGGAAGCAGCGGTAGTCGATCATGCCACGCCCTCGGCGGCGTCGCGGAGCCGCACGAGGATCCGCCCGCCCTCCTCGCGGACCTCGTGCACCGCCTGCCGCACGGTCGCGGAGAGACAGTGGCGACCGGTGGCGACGTCGAACTGCCAGCCGTGCCACGGGCAGGTGAGCGTGGAGCCGGAAAGGCGGCCCTGGCCGAGCGGCCCGCCCTGATGCGGGCACAGGCCGTCGATCGCGTGGAGGGTGCCGCCGACGTTGGCCAGCGCGACCACGCGGTCGCCGGCGACCCGCTCGATGCACGCCCCCGGCGGACAATCCGCCGCCGCGGCGATGGCGATCCACTCGGGCATGGCGGCTTGGCGGGGCGACGGCCGTTCGGGGCGGGCACGGCGGCCTGTGCCGATCACGCCGCCGTTTTCGACACTGTATCCGCTGGCTGGCTGTCCCGCCACCGCCGATGGAGCCACCAGTACTGCGCGGGCTCCCGGCGGATCGCCCGCTCGAGGAGGGTGGTGTACCACTGCGACAGCGCGCGGAGGTCGGCCGTCTCCGCGTTGTCCCCTTCCGGATCCGTGAATCCCTCGACGCGCAGGTCGTAGTCGAACAGGCCCCCCCGCCGGGTCGCCGTGCAGAGCATCACCGGCGCCGAGGCGGAGAGCGCGAACACGCCGATCGCCTTGTGCGCCGTCACCGTGCGGCCGAAGAAGTCGACCCGGCAGCCGCGCGGCCCCGCCGCCTGGTCGCCGAGCAGGCCGATCGCCCCGTTGGAGTCGAGCACCTGCGCCACGTCGGGCGCACTGCCCTTCTTCGGCAGGATCACCTGCCCGCGCGACTCCCGAAACCGCGTCACGAACCGGTCGAGCAGCGGGTTGTCGAGCTCCCGGGCCACCGAGAAGATCCGGAACCCGAACACGCCGTACAGGTAGGCGGCGATCTCGAAATTGCCGTAGTGGCCGGAGAGGAGCACCTTCGGCCGCTCGAGCCACATCATCCGCACGATCTGCTCCATGCCGTGCATTCGCAGGTGCCGCCGCCACGTGGTCCGGTGGATCACGCGGTTGGCGTGGGCGATCTCCACCACCATGAGCAGCAGGTGCTCCCACATCCCGCGGGCCAGCTCCCGCCGCCGGGCGGGGGTCGCCTCTGGAAAGGCGATCGCCAGGTTGCCGTCCACCACGTCGCGCCGCACGGGCAGATGGCGGGCGAGCGCGCTCGACAACCGCCGGGCCCACCGCGCGCAGACCGCGCGCGGCAGCGCCTGGATCACGCAGATGACGACCCGCACCGCCACGTAGGCGGCGACGTCGGCGCAGCGGGTGGCGAACGGGCGGCGGGGCATGGAGGCGGACCGAGGCGGCAGTCGGGCGGATTGTGCCGCCCGGGCCCATGGCGGCCAAGGTCGATTCCCCGCGGAATCGCCCGGGGCCGGCGGCTCATCCGCCTCCGCCCGCCGCGGCCGCCGGGGTGGCCAGCAGCAATCCCACGCTCACGGCGTTGAAGAGGGCGTGGAGGATCACGCACGGCACGAGCGATCCCGTGGCGCGGGCGATCACTCCGAGCACGAGCCCAAACAGGAACAGCGGCGCGGCCGCCAGGCCGTGGCCCAGGTGGGCCGCGGCGAACGCCGCCGCCTGCAGGCCGATCGCCGCCGCCCCGCCGGCCTCGGGCAGCCGCTGCTCGAGCCAGCCCTGGAGCACCCGCCGAAAGAAGAACTCTTCGCCGATCGGCGCCGCGACGACGGCCGCGATGATCACGAGCGCCACGGCCACGGGGTCGCGGTGCTCGCGGAGAAACGTCACGACGGGATGCTCGTAGGGCACGATGCGGTCGAGCACCCCCGCCAGGCCCAGGAGCGGCGCGACCACGAGCGCGAGCGCCCCTACGGCCAGCCGCAGGTCGTCGTGCCAGCGCCGGCCGGCGATGCCGAGCGCGGCCCACGAGGCGCCGGCCGTCCGCAGCACCCCGATGCCCACGAGCGTGGCCGCCGCCTTCACGGCGATGTCGGCGAGCAACGTCAGCCGCAGCGACGAGCCCGCGGGCACGACCACGCCGGCGGCGGTCAGCAGTCCTCCGTACACGAGCGCCACGAGGGCCACGTCGGCACCGCTCCACGTGGCGGCGGGATGCGGCCGCGGCTCGACCGCCGGAAGCCCGCGCTGCACCCGGCGGCCTACCACGAGTGCCACGGCGAGGCTCGCCGCCGTGGCGAGGCCGAGGCCGGCCAGTGGCGCGAGCGTCGGCGCCGGCTCGGCGGCGGCCGCGACGGCGGCGTCGGCGGCTGCGTCGCTCATCCGCGCGGGTGCCCGGGCCCTGCATCGCCCTCCGGGGCGAGCAGCACCCGGGCCGCAACGAGGTATTCGACGCCCGACCAGACCGTGGCGACGACGGCCGCCCACGCCACCCACGTGGCGGCCGACCGCAAGTCCACGCCCGCCGGCGACCAGGCGGGCCACGCGCGGGCCGCGAGTTCGAGGGCCACGGCCGCGCACTGCAGCACCATCTTGAGCTTGCCCGAGAGGGCCGCGGAGAAGTCGCGGCCACTGCGCTCCATCTCGGCCCGGACCGCCGTCACGACGAGCTCCCGCATCACCACCACGACGGCCATCCAGGGCGCGATCGCCGAGTCGCCGCCGCGGCCCGCGAGCAGCACCCACGCTCCGCAGACGATCACCTTGTCCACGAGCGGATCGAAGATCCGCCCGAGCCGGCTCACCTGGCCGAATCGCCGCGCCCACCAGCCGTCGATCCAGTCGGTCGAGGCCGCCACGAGAAACAACCAGAAGGCAGGGCTCCACGCCCCCCGCTCGACCGCCACGAACAGCACGATCGCGAGCACGAGCCGCGCCAGCGACAGCCCGTTCGGCACGGTGAGGATGCGATCGGTCGCCTGCGCGGTCGTCATGCAGTCAGCGCACCCGTGGAAACCACCCCAGGAGTCTCAAACCGGCGGCTCAGGTTGTTCCTGAAACGGCACGGCCGCGAGGTCGTAGCCCGACGAGGCCACCACCTCCGCCGGCAGGATGCGGCCCGTGAGCGGCCGGCCTTGGTCGCTGCCCGGGGCCGTGAGCCACGTCACGCAGTCGATGTCCGGCGCGTCGCCCTTCGTCCGCGCGATCCACACGTCGGGCCGCTCGTCGCTGCGGCGGTCCACGATCACGTCGAGCGTGCGGCCCACCTGCCGCCGGGCGTGGTCGTGCGCGACTCCCTGCTGCACCCGCATGAGCTCGTCGCGGCGGGCCGCCTTCACGTCCTCCGGGAGGTGGCCGTCGAGCCGGGCCGCCGGCGTATCGGCCTCGAGCGAGTAGGTGAACACGCCCACCCGCTCGAACCGCCACCGGCGCACGAACTCCACCACCTCGGCGAACTGCCCATCGGTCTCGCCGGGGAAGCCCGTGATGAACGTGGTCCGCAGCACGAGGTCCGCGATCCGGTCGCGGAGCTTGCCGAGCAGGTCCTCGGTGGCCGCCCGGTTCACCCGCCGCTGCATCCGCTTGAGCACGGGGTCGCTGGCGTGCTGCAGCGGCATGTCGAGGTAGGGCAGGATCTTCCCGCTGCCCGCGATCGTGTCGATGAGGCGGTCGGTGAAGTGGATGGGGTAGAGATACATGAGCCGGATCCACTCGATGCCCTCCACCCGCTCGAGCTCCCCGAGCAGCTCCACGAGCCGCGGCTCGCCGTAGAGGTCGGTGCCGTAGAAGGTCGTGTCCTGGGCGACGATCACGAGCTCCTTCACGCCGTCGGCGGCCAGCTCCCGCGCCTCGCGGATCACCGCCTCGATCGGCTTCGTGGCGAGCTTGCCGCGCAGCCGGGGGAGCGCGCAGAAGGTGCAGGTGCGGTCGCAGCCCTCCGAGAGGTGGAGGGAGGCCAGGGGGCGGGGCGTGACCCGCAGC
>JBJTIV010000403.1:0-5760 GCA_046095145.1 Planctomycetaceae bacterium | reverse complement strand
TCGGCATAGGGCTGCGGCGGGATCAGGCGGATGTTGGCCCGGTCGCCGAGCCGCTCGTAGACCGGCTTCTGCACGTTGGGATTCAAGTGCACCGGATAGATGAAGTGATGGTCCGGAAACCGCGCGGCGAGCGTGGCCAGGGCATCGCAGATCTGGTCGAAGCCGCCGCCGAAGTTCTCGCGGCGGTGGCCCGTGATGAGCACGAAGGGCTGGTCATGCCAGTCGGTGCCCAGCGCCGCGTCGAGCCGCCTGCGAATCCCCGCCTGGACGGCGGGCTGCTTCTGCCGCTCCACCTCCATGAAGAGCGCGTCGATGACGGTGTTGCCCGTGATGTGGATCGTGGCCGGATCGAGGCCCTCGCGCAGAAGGTTGTCGGCCGCGCCCTGCGTCGGCGGGAAGGGGAGCCGCACGAGCGGCGCGGCGAGCCGACGGTTCACCTCCTCGGGAAACGGCGACCAGATGTTGCCCGTGCGCAGGCCCGCCTCGACATGGCCGATCGGGATGCGGCGGTAGAAGCAAGCGAGCGCCGCCATCAGTACCGTCGTGGTGTCGCCCTGCACGAGCGCCAGGTCGGGCTTCACGGTCCCGAGCACTCCGTCGATCGCGGTGAGAAGCCGGGCCGAGAGGCCGGCGAGCGTCTGGTCAGGCTGCATGACGTCGAGGCGGTGGTGGACGGGCAGCCCGAAGAGGTCGATCACCTGCTCGAGCATCTCGCGATGCTGGCCCGTGGAGATGACCACTGGCTCGACGCCCTCCGCCTGCTCCAGGGCCTTGATCACGGGGGCCATCTTGATGGCCTCCGGGCGGGTGCCGATGAACACGGCCACGGTCTTCACGGGCACTGTCGCAGAACGAGCCATCAGGGCGCTGGCTTTCCTGCGGCGACGGTCTCGAGCACGTGCGTGAAGAAGGGCTCGGGCTTGAGCCGCCGCTCCCAGAGATGGCGGCTGGCTTGCTGGAGCCTCCGGAAGTCGTCAGGCGACCGGGCCGCATGGCCCGCCGCCACGACGTCGCCGATGCGGTTGATATCGCCGGCCTCGCACCAGAGCGTGTGGGCCCTCCAGTCGATCTCCTGCTCGAGCGGCAAGACACACTTCGTGTTCACGAACAGGGGAATCCGGCCGGCGGCGAGGATCTCGTAGAACCGCACGGAGTGGTTGCCCTTGCCACGGATCGCCAGGTTGTAGGGGCAGCGGAAGAGGTTCGCCAGGAACGCCTCGCGGGCCTTGACGAGCGGATGGCTCTTGTCGAAGGCGGAGAGCGTGGCGCTGCCCAGATACGTGGCCCGCGTGAGAAATTCGCAATCGATCCGCGGATCGCGTCGCAGGGCCGCCAGCACGGCGGCGCGGATCCCCAGGCCGTCAGCCTTCTGGCCGGCCCCAAGCAGCCGGAAGGCCAGGCGGCTCGCGGCTGTGCCCACGTAGCCGCAGAAGCCCACGCGCGGCCGAGGTTCCCATGCGAGAGGACCTGCAATGCCGGATGCCACCTCCGTAACCGGATCATTGATGAAGACCGGGATCATGCGCTCGTGGGGCAGTCGCTCGAAGATCGAGCTGCGGTAGAGCGTGCCGTAGCGGAGCCGGGATGGCGGCAGGTTCTCGTTGATGCCGAAGAACAGGCAGGGCTTTCCGGCGGCGCGGGCCGCCTCGGCCACGCTCTCGGTCTCGGGGCCGTCGGCGTAGCAGTGCGGGTAGACCACGACGTCGCAGTCGGCGATCGACGAAGCCACCCGAAAATGGCGTTCGAAGGCGTCGGCAAGCTCGCGACCGAAGTGGATCGTCGTGGTGCCGGCGAGCCGCTCGTCACGGGAAAACGCAGCCCACGCGAAGTGGTCGAGCGTGCGGCCCGGTACGAGCCCGGCGAAATGAATGCGGACGGCCATCGCGGATGCGGCGCTGTCAGCGGGGACCCAGGGCGCCGCAGGTGTCGATCACGATCTTCTCGGCCAGGAGCGTGGGTGAGATCTTCTTGAAAGGCTTGTGGGCGCAGAGCACAAGCACGATGTCGGCGTCGGCGAGCGCCCGGTCGAGCGGCACGAGCGGAAACTTCGGGTGACTCGCCACGTAGGGCTCCACCACGGCGATGTCGGCGTCGAGGTCCGTGTCGGCGAGCAGGCGCTCCACGATGTGCACCGCCGGCGACTCCCGCAGGTCGTCGATGTCGGGTTTGTAGGCCAGGCCGAGGCAGGCGATCTTCGGCCGTTTGAAGCGGGCCGCCTTCCGCTTCACCCGCTCCACCACCCACTCGGGCTTCCGATCGTTCACCTCGCGGCCCGTGCGGATCAGCCGCGTGGCCGAAGGGGCGGCATGCACCAGGAACCAGGGGTCCACGGCGATGCAGTGGCCGCCCACGCCGCAGCCTGGCGAGAGGATGTTCACGCGGGGGTGGCGGTTGGCGAGCCGGATCAGTTCCCAGACGTCGAGGCCGAGCTCGTCGGCCAGCACGGAGAGCTCGTTGGCGAAGGCGATGTTGACGTCGCGGTAGGCGTTTTCCACGAGCTTGGCCGTCTCGGCCGTGCGGGCGGTGGTGGTGTGGATCTCGCCGCTGACGAACGTGGCGTAAAAGTCCGCGCAGGCCTGCGTGGAGGCCTCGTCGACGCCGCCCACGATCCGGTCGTTTTCCACGATCTCCCGCAGCACCTTGCCCGGCAGCACCCGCTCCGGGGCATGCGCGAAATGCACCTGGGAGGCATCGAGCCCGGTCTCGGCGGCCACGATCCCGGCCATCATCTCGGTGGTGCCCGGCGGGCTCGTGGACTCGAGCACGACGAGGTTGCCCGGTTTCACGACCGGGCAGAGGAGCCGCGTGGCGCGCTCCTCGGAGGAGAGATCGTGCTCGTGGTCGCCGCGGACGGGCGTGGGCACGCAGACCACGAACACGTCGGCGGGGGCCGCGGTCGTGTGGGCCTGGAGCTTGCCGGTCTGCACGGCCGCCCGCACGAGCAGGTCGAGGTCGGGCTCCACGATGTGGGCCTTGCCCGAGTTGATCGTCTCCACGGCCCGCGGATTGACGTCCACGCCGTGGACGTCGTAGCCGCGGGAGGCGAGCACGGCGGCCGTGGGCAGGCCGACGTATCCCAGGCCGATCACGCACACCTTGCCGGACATCGGGGCGGGCATTCGGGGCTGCTCTCCTGGAGTGTGGTCAGCGGCGGCCGGCGAGCCAGTCGGAACGCACGCGCTCGACCACCTCCGCATACTCCTCGGCCAGCCGATCGACATCATATCGGCTGGAAAGCCGTTCGCGACCGTGGCGGCCCAGCTCGGCCCGTCGCGCGGGATCCTTCCGCAACTGGTCGATCGCCGCCAGGAGGTCGGCCGCGTTCCCGGGCTCGATGCAGATGCCGCAGCCGGCCTCCCGCACCAGGTCGGCCGCGAAGCCTCCCACGCCCATGACGATGGGCTTCTCGAGGGCCGCCGCCTCGAAGATTTTCGAGGGCAAGACGGTCTCGAAGAGGGCCGTCTTCCGCAGGTGCACGAGGCAGCAGTCGCTGATCGAGAGAAAGCCGGGCATCAGGTGCTTGGGCTGCCGGCCGGTGACCGTGATCAGGTCGTCGAGGCCGGCCGCAGTCACCTGCGCGGCGAGTTCCTCGCGGGTGGCGCCGTCGCCCACGATCAAGAATCTCACGTCGCGGCGGCCGGCACTGCGGAGCACCTCCGCCGCCCGGAGCACCACGTCGAGGCCGGCCGCCATGCCGACCGTGCCGATGTAGGAGCAGACGAACCGGCCGTCGGGGTTGTAGCGGGCCAGCAGCGTCGGATCGGGAGGCTGCGGCCGCAGCCGCTCGGCATCGATGCCGTTGGTGACGATCGTGATCCGCCGCTCGGGCACGCCCTTGGCGACCAGTTCGCGGCGGTAGCCCTCGCCGACCGTGACGACGTGGTTGGCGGCGGCGTACATCCGCAGTTCCAGCCACTCGAGCAGCCGCACGAGCCGGCCCGTGCGCATCGCCCCGACGGCCACGATGGACTCGGGCCAGATATCGCGGATCTCGAGGATGAAGGGCGTCCAGCGGAGCCACGACACGAGCACGCCGGCCCAGCCGCAGAAAAATTGCGGGCTCGTGGCGATGACCACGTCGGGCCGGCGGGTGAAGGCCGCGCGAATCGTGGCGGAGACCATGTAGGAGACGTAGTTGAGGATCCGCCGCACGGTGCCGGCATTCGGCGCGAGATACGTCCACACGCGGATCACGTCGATGCCGTCGATCCGCTCCCGGCTCGAGAGCCGGTTCGAGTAGCCCTCGTAGACCCGGCCGTCGGGCACGTTGGGGGCGCAGGTGATCACGGTCGCGGCGAAGGGCGCGCTCGCGCGGCGCACCCAGCGGCGGCAGAAGGCATGCACGCGGGTCGCCGGCGCGTTGCCCTCCGGCGGGAAATAGTGCGACAGGAACAAGACGCGCAGGTCACGCGACAAACGTGCGGCCTCCCGCGACGAGCGACCGTCCGTCCGGCGTGAAGGCCGTGTCGTGGCCCCGGGCGACGGCGAACGTGAAGCCGACCGAGCGGCCGTGGTCCTCGAGCACGATCACGTGGCTCCGCTGCCGGACGCCGAACCGCGGGCAATACCAGCCCTCGGTGATCCGCGGCGCCGGGCCCGAGCCCACCGCCACGGTGAACGGCACGTCGCCGCAGACGGCCTTCACATGGCGGTCGCCCGCCTCGACCACGTGGCACTCAGGATGCAGGTGAAGCCGCGCGGCGGCGGTGACGGGTGCGGAGGCCGTGACCTCGTCGTGCACCGCGAGCACGCCGGCATCGTGCCAGCGGAACCGACGCTGGTGGATGGGCGCGCCCGGCAGGTGACGAAAGCCGTCGTGCCAGCCCGAGAGCGAAAAGCCGCCGAGCGAGAGCTCGAAGGAGAAGATGTCGCCGTGGGCGTGGCCGGGGAGATAATCGGGCCCGAGCGGGCCGGCATCGCAGATCACGGCGTCGCCGCCCGGGCCGCGACCGGTGAAGTAGCCCGCGTTCGGCAGATGCCGGGGCACGGGCGGGAGAGGCCGGTCGCCGAGCACGGCCGCAGTGAAGGCGAGCACCGCTCCCGGCTCGGGATACACGCCGAAGGCCGCGTCGTTGAGAATCGCGATCTGGCCGTCGGGATGGCAGACCGTCGCGAGGGCGGCCGCCATGCGGCCGAGCGGCTCCGAGACGAGCGGCCGCACCTGCTCGTGACCCGCGTTGGCGAGCATCGCCAGCGCGTGCACGAGCCTCACCTGATACATCGGCGACCGCTCGAAGTGCATGCCGTCGGGGAGCACCTGCTCGGGGAGCTGCTCGCGGAGGATCCCGAGCCCCGTCTCGAGCCAGCGGTCGGCGTCGGGCCCTGCGAAGCAGCAGCCCACGAATGCCAGGGCGATGCCGTTTTCGAGCAGGTGGTTGCCGAGCAGGTGGTACTCCAGCCGCCGGGAAAGGTGCTCGGCCTGCCGCCAGATGGTCGGCCAGAGCGCCGCGGCCGCAGCGCCGCTTTCCGCCGCGAGCAGGCAGAGGTTTTCAAGGCGCAGCGACGTGGGATAGGGTGCCCAGCCGACGGCGCTTGGAGCCGGCGGATGGCGCTCCGCCCAGTCGAGCGCCGCATCGAGTCGCTCGGCCGGGGGCAGGGCCCAGAGCCAGTCGAGGTAATGGAGGTTGTAGCGCCAGAGAAGCGGCGCGTCGCCGCCCGTCCAGTCCGGCGGCCAGCCGGCGGCCCGCTCGTCGCCGGCGAACGTGAACCGGCCGGCGGAGATCGCGGCGGCCGGGTTGGCCTGCGGGTCGGGCGGGAGCC
>JBJTIV010000402.1:0-2016 GCA_046095145.1 Planctomycetaceae bacterium | reverse complement strand
GCTCTGGAACCTCACGACGCCCGACCTCGCGCGGATCGAAGCCGCCTACGCGATCACACCGGCCGCGGTGAATCGCGTCGTTGACACGCTCCTCACCACCTGCCCCTTCACGCTCCGAGCCGGAACGCAAGCGAACCGCGTCGCCGCTTGATGCGTCAGCCCCTCCCACGCGCACGTGAAAGCATCCGCCTGCCGCGGCTGCATCCGGGCATCAGCCCTCATCCGGCTCGGCCCGTGACTCCACCTCCACGAGCGCCGGCGGCAGGCTGTCGAGAAACACCCGGCCATAGGGCTTCGTGAGCATCCGCGGGTCCAGAATCACCACGGAGCCATGATCCGCAGACGTGCGGATGAGACGACCGAAGCCCTGCTTGAGCTTGAGCACGGCCTCCGGCAGTTGATACTCCACGAAGGCGTTGCCGCCGGCCCGCGTGATGGCCTCGATCCGGGCGGCGACGAGCGGCCGGTCGGGCACGGCGAAGGGCAGCCGCGTGATGATCACCGTCACGAGCTGGTCGCCCGGCAGGTCGATGCCCTGCCAGAAGCCGTCGGTGCCCAGGAGCACGCTCGCCGGGTGCGCGCGAAACTCCTCGAGCATCCGCGACCGCGGCAGGCCGTCGGCCTGGCTCACGAGCCGGTAGCCGCGGCGCAGGCACCAGCCGGCGAGATCGGCGCCGGCCCGCTCGAGGGCCGCGTGGCTCGTGAACAGCACCATGGCGCGGCCGTCGCTGCGGGCCACGTGACGGCGGATCATCGTCTGGCAGGCCGCGTCGAAGGCGTCGCGGTCGGCGGGGTCGGGCATGCCCTCCACGAGCACGATCCGCGCCTGCCGCGCGTAGTCGAAGGGGCTGCCCAGCCGCCGCTCGAGCGCCGTGGCCGGCACGCCGAGCCGGCTGCGGAGGAAGGCGAAGTCGCCGGTCTGGCCGTCGTCTCCGGCGGTCTCGTCGTCCGCGGCCCGGCGGCGCGACGGCGACCGCACCGCGAGCGTGGCGCTCGTGAGCACGACCGTGCCGATGCGGTCGAAGAGCTCGCGCCGCAGGGTCTCGCCGACGTCGACGGGGGCGCTGGCCAGCGTGATCCGCTCGCGGCCGCGCCGCGAGCGCGTCGCCTCCACCCACCACACGCTGCCCGCCAGGTCCTGGCCCAGCCAGGTGGCGACGGCGCCGGCGTGCGCGTCGAGCCGGTCGGCCAGGGAGAGGAAGTCGTGCCGCTCGCCGGCGTTGGCCAAGCCGTCCCCGGCCGCCCGCAGCCGCCGCGCGAGGCTCGCGAGCGGCGCGCCGAGCGTGTCGGCCACGAGGCCCGGCGCCGCGATCCGCCACGGCGGCCCGTCGCGGCCGGCCACGGCCTCGCGCACCCGGGCGAAGAACTCCGCGGCGGCCCGCCGACAGCGGCGGACGTCGGGCTCGAGGTCGTGCATCCGGTAGTGCACGAGCAGGCCGCGGTCGCCGCGGTCGCTCCACAGCTTGCCCAGCACCCGCTCGATGCCGCCGCTCGACACGCCCACGCCGAGGTGCTCGCTGGCCACCGCCTCGACCGTGTGGGCCTCGTCGAAGATCACGATGTCGTGCGGCGGCAGCAGGCTCGCGCCGGCGCGGCGGACGGCGAGGTCGGCGAAGTAGAGCGCGTGGTTGACCACGAGCACCTGCGCATGGGCCATGCGGCGGCGGGCGGCGTAGTAGAAGCACTCCGCGTGGGTCGGGCAGGCCCGGCCCATGCAGTTGCCCGAGTCGCTCTGCACCTCGTCCCACACCGCGTCGGTGGGCAGGCTCTCGAGGTCGGCGCGCGACCCGTCGGCCGTCCGCCGCGCCCAGGACGCCAGGTCGAAGAGTTCCGCCCGCTCGCCCCCGTCGGGGAACAGGCTGCCCGACCGCTCGATGGCCAGGCCGAGCCGCCGCATGGCCCATGCGCAGGTGCTCGTGGTCAACCACGCGCTCTACTTCGCCGACCTCGCCGTCCGCCGCGCCGGCGCGAGCCTGCTGCCGCCGCACGACATCGTGATCTTCGACGAGGCCCACA
>JBJTIV010000401.1:0-12395 GCA_046095145.1 Planctomycetaceae bacterium | reverse complement strand
GATCCACGGGCACCGTGAGCGTGTGGGTGACGCGATGCCTCACGGGCAGCACGTGGTCGCTCCCGGTGCGTGCCGCCTCCGCGCGCACGGCCTTCACGTGGGCGGCGAGGGACCAGGTCGCCGGCGCCGGCGGCTTCACGGCATCCCGGCGACCGCGGGCCTGTGGCGAGAAGAGGAGCAGGTTCTGCAGGCTGCGCGCATGGAGCATGCGTCGGCCGTCGATGGTCCGCGACGCGAGCCGCGCCTCGCCGATCCACGTCGCGATTTCATCGTCGGTGGCGTCTGGGATGACGCCGCGGACGGCGCCGGCGACCTGGTCCCTCGCCGCCCACGTGAAGGCCGTGCGCGCGGAGGCGGCACGCACCGGGAGCGACCACGTGCTGCCCGTGAGGCATCGCGTCACCCACACGCTCACGGTGCCCGTGGATCACCCGGCGATCCGGCCGGGCGCGAGGGTGCGGGCCTGGCTGCCCTTTCCGCAGGAGACCGACCTGCAGCGTGAGGTGAGGCTCGTCGAGGCGGCTCCAGGGGAGCCGCGGGTCGCCCCCGCGGGCCGGCTCGATCCGGCCGCGAAGGGCTGCCTGCAGCGGTCGGTGTGCCTCGAGGCGGTGGTGGCCGACCCACCGCAGCCGCTCGAATTCCGGGAGGTGTTCGAGTTCGTGTCGTCCGCGTTCGCTCCCGAGCTCGACGAGGCACGGGCCGAGCCCCTGCCGGCCGACTGGGGCGGCGCGTTCCTCGGCGAGCGGCCGCCACACATCGTGTTCACGCCTGGGATCCGCCGGCAGGTGGCGGAAATCGTCGGCGACGAGACCAATCCGCTCGCGCGGGCGCGGCGGATCTTTCGCTGGGTGAGCCGCTCCATCCCCTGGCAGGCCGAGGACGAGTATTCGACCATTCCCTCGCTGGCCGTCCGCGGCTTCGCGCTGCGGCGGGGCGACTGCGGCGTGCAGAACACCGTGTTCATCACGATGTGCCGCAGCGCCGGGATTCCGGCGCGGTGGCAGAGCGGCTTCGAGACCAGGCCCAATGTCGGCATCGGCCTGCACGACTGGGCCGAGATCCGCGTGGCACCGTGGGGCTGGCTTCCGGCCGATGCGTCGTACGGCGCGCAGCTGGTCGCCGACCCGCCGGCATCGGAATTCTTCTGCGGCGGCCGCGACAGCTACCGACTGATCGTGAACCTCGACTGGGGCCGCGACCTCTGCCCGCCGTTTCCCGGACTGCGGTCGGAGCCGGCCGACTTCCAGCGGGGCGAGGTGGAGGTGGACGGCCGCCCGCTCTATTTCGACGCCTGGTCGAGCAGGACGACGGTGGAGCGACAGCCGGGGCCGTAAGGGCCCGGATCAGACGAAGCGGTTCCAGAGGTTTTCCAGCCGCTCCTGCCGTCCTGACCGTGGCTGTGGTTCGAGTTTCCCGTCGATCACGCGCGCGGCGGCCTGCTGCAGGGTGCCCTTCAGCATCGCCTGCGCCGCCGGGGTGGACCAGCCCGCGTAGCGGTCGGCCCGCGCCCGCTCGAGCGCCCCGTCCTCGAGGAGCGCGGCGGCCGCCTTGAAGGCGCGGGCACAGGTGTCCATCCCGCCGACGTGGGCGAGGATCAGGTCGGCCGGGTCGAGCGACTGGCGGCGGATCTTGGCGTCGAAGTTCGTGCCGCCGGTCGTGAAGCCGCCCGCGCGCAGGATCTCGTAGAAGGCCAGCGCCACGTCGGCGTGGTTGGTGGGGAACTGGTCGGTGTCCCACCCGGACTGCCAATCGTTGCGATTCATGTCGATCGACCCGAAGATGCCCAGCGCCGCGGCCAGGCCGATCTCGTGCTCGAAGGAATGGCCGGCGAGGAAGGCGTGGCCCTGCTCGATGTTGACCTTCACCTCTTTCTCCAGGCCGAACTCGACGAGGAAGCCGTACACGGTGGCGACGTCGAAGTCGTACTGGTGCTTGCTGGGCTCCTGCGGCTTCGGCTCGATGAGGATCGTGCCCGGGAAGCCGATCGCATGCTTGTATTCGACGACCTGCTGCAGGAAGCGGCCCGCCTGCCGCCGCTCGGCCTTGAGGTCGGTGTTCAGCAGCGTCTCGTAGCCCTCGCGGCCGCCCCACAGCACGTAGTTCCGCCCGCCCAGGCGATGCGTGGCGTCGAGGTTCGCCTTCACGGTCGCGGCGGCGTAGGCGTAGACGTCCGGGTCGGGATTCGTCGCCGCGCCCGCCATCCAGCGGCGGTGGGAGAACAGGTTCGCCGTGCCCCACAGGAGCTGCGCCTTGTGCGCGGACTGCTTCGCGCCGAGGTAGTCGACGATCTCGTTCAGATGTCGCAGGCTCTCGGCGAACGTCGCGCCCTCGGGCCGCACGTCGGCGTCGTGGAAGCAGTAGAAGGGCACGCCGAGGATGTCGAACATCTCGAACGCCACGTCGGCCTTGAGCTTGGCCAGCGCCATCCCCTCCCCGAACCACGGCCGCGCGAAGGTCTGCCCGCCGAACGGGTCGCCGCCCGGCCAGGCGAAGCTGTGCCAGTAGGCCACGGCGAAGCGGAGGTGATCCTCCATCCGCCTGCCGCGGATCACCTCGTCGGGGTCGTAGTGGCGGAAGGCGAACTCGTTGCGGCTCTCGGGACCCTCGTAGCGGATCGGCGGGATGCCCTGGAAGAAATCGGTGACGTCGGTCATGTCAGTCCTCGGATGGCGGATCGGGCGGCATGATAGCGGGCGTGGCCCGCGTCGTAGGCGGCGGCCAGGGACCGGTCGGGCTCCACGGTGCGGGCGGCGGGGGCCGGCACGGCGATCTCGGCGCCCGCCCCGGTCGCGGCCATCAGGCCGAGCCGCGCCGCGCCGAAGGCGGCGCCGAAGTCACCGGCCACGGGCAGTTGCACCGGCACCCCGAGCGCCGTCGCGATGGCCTCGAGCCAGTAGTCCGACCGCGACCCGCCGCCCACGGCGATCAGCCGCTCGAGCCTCGTGCCCGTGGCGGCCAGGGCGTCGCGGCAGTCGCGGATGGCGAAGGTCACGCCCTCGAGCACGGCGCGGGTCGCGGCGGCGCGGTCGGTGGCATGCTCGAGCCCGATGAACGCGCCGCGGATCGTGGCGTCGTTGAGCGGCGTCCGCTCGCCGCCCAGGTAGGGCCGGAACACGGTCTTGCCCGGAGGCTCGAGCGGGCCGAGCGCGCCCGTGATCGATGCGTCCGGTTGCACGACCAGTAGGGCGTACGAGTCCAGCGCGTCGGCGGCGGCGAGGATCACGCCCATCTGGTGCCACGTGCCCGGCAGGGCGTGGCAGAAGGTGTGCACGGCCGTCTCCGGCGCGGGACGGTAGCCGTCGTTCGCGGCGAACAGCACGCCCGACGTACCGAGGCTCACGAAGGCGTCCCCCGCCCGCACCACGCCCACGCCGATGCCCGAGGCCGCGTTGTCGCCGCCGCCGCCCGCCACGACCACTCCCGCGGGCAGCCCCCAGCGCGTCGCGAGCGGCTCCCGCAGCCGGCCCGACACCGCGGAGCCCTCCACGAGCCGCGGCATCGCCTCGCGCGCGAGGCCCGTGGCCGCGAGGCAGGCGTCGGACCAGTCGCGCGCGGCCGTGTCGAGCCAGCTCGTCCCGGCGGCGTCCGACATCTCGCTCACGTGCTCGCCCGTCAGCCAGAGCCGCAGGTAGTCCTTCGGCAGCAGCACGCGGGCCACGCGGTCCCAGACGTGCGGCTCGTGCCGCCGGACCCAGGCGAGTTTCGGCGCGGTGAACCCGGGAAAGACGATGTTGCCCGTCACGCGGCGAAACAGCGGGTCGCCGTCGAGCGCGGCGGCCTCGCTGCGGCTGCGGGTGTCGTTCCAGAGGATGCAGGGCCGCAGCACCTGGTCGGCGGCATCCAGGAGGGTGGCGCCGTGCATCTGCCCCGACAGGCCGATCCCGCGGGTCGCCCCCAGCCCGTGCGCGGCGAGCTGGTCCAGCACCGTCTCGGCGGCGGCGATCCAGTCGGCCGGGGCCTGCTCGCTCCAGCCCTCGCGAGGCCGCGACACGGCCAGGGGGGCGCTGGCCTCGGCCACCACCCGCTGCGCGTCGTCGATCACCACGCCCTTGAGGCCGGAGGTGCCGAGGTCGAGGCCGACGTACATCAGGCGGTCCGTGCAGGTGGCAGGGCGGGGCCGCTCATCCGGCGGGAGGCTCGAGATCGGCGCCGAAGCGGTCGCGGAGCAGGGCGTCGAGCCGGCGCACCGTCTCGGCGTGCTCCGGCCGCTCGGCCAGGTTCACCATCTCCCGCGGGTCCGTGTCGTGGTCGTAGAGCTGCCGGCCGGCCGCGCCGCCGTTCCAGAGCGTGAAGCGCCAGCGGCCGCTCCGCACGCTCATGCCGCGGCTGCTCCGCCCGTCGGCCACCTCCGTGAACGCGGGTCGATCGGGAAAAGCCGCCACGCCCGACCCGTCGCCGACGAGCAGCGGCGCGAGGCTCCGCCCCTCGAAGCCCGCGGGAGCCGGCACGCCGCACAGCTCGCAGAGCGTCGGCGCCAGGTCGACGAGCTCGACGGAGTGCGTCGCGACCGCGGCCGAGCGGCCGCCCGGCACGGCGATCACCAGCGGCACCCGCGCGCTCTCCTCGAACAGGCTCCGCTTCTGCCACAGGCCGTGCTCACCGAGGTGGTAGCCGTGGTCGCTGGCGAAGACCACCACCGTGTCGTCGGCCAGGCCGAGCCGCTCGAGGGCCGCGAACACGATGCCCGCCTGCGCATCGACGAACGACACGCTCGCCCGGTAGGCCTGGATGGCCTCCCGCCCGAGGTCGCCCACCAAGCGGGACTCCTCCGCATGGCGGCTCTTCAGCGCCGCCGCCGGCACGCCCGCGTCGTCGCCGGCCGCCCCCTCCGGCAGCCGCACGCCCTCGAGCGGATGCCTCTCGAACCAGGGCTTCGGGGCGACGAATGGCGTGTGGGGCCGGAAGAATCCCACCGCGAGGAAGAACGGCGTGCCGGCCTTCGCGAAGGCCTCCAGCCGCTCGACGGCGCGGGCGGCGGCGATGCCGTCGGTCTGTTCGGCATCGGTTCCGTCGGCCGCCAGCCAGCTGATGGTGGCGCCGAAGTGGCCGGGCTTGAGCGAGAAGATCTCCGCCTCGTCGGCGACGTCGCGACCCTTGGGGTTGAAGACGGCGTCCCAGCTCGGCGGGTCGTCCTTGCCGTCGGTGCCGATCTGCGCGGGCACGTTGTAGTGGTAGAGCTTGCCGATCCGCTCCACCCGCCGGCCCACCGCGCGGAAGGCCTGTGGCAGGGTGATCGCGTCGGGAACGGCCTCCCGGAAGTGACGCTCGTTGTTGCGGACCTTCGTGGTGGCGGGCCGCCGTCCGGAGAGCAGGCTCGCCCGGCTGGGGTTGCACAGCGGAAACTGGCAGTAGGCCCGCTCGAACCGCACGCCCCGCGCGGCCAGCCGGTCGACGTGCGGGGTCGCGGCGGTCGTGTCGCCATAGCACCCGAACGCGCAGCACAGGTCGTCGCAGATCACGAACAGCACGTTTCGCGGCCGCCCCGGCCGCTCCGGCCTGGCGGCGCCGGCCGGCGCGTCGGCCGCGGGCCGCCGCCGCACCTCGTCGGCGGTCGGAAAGTCGTCCGGCACCGGCAGGGTCACGGCCCCGGTCGCCGCCCACTCGGCGCCACGCACGAGCGCGGTGATGAAGCCGACACACTCGTGCGACTCGTCGGCATGCCCCAGCGGCGTGTGAAACACGCGACCCTCGCCGAAGCGGATCGTCATCAGCATCGGCTCGTGCCGCTTCGTCTTCGCGGAGAAGGCGGTCGCCAGCACCTCCATGTCGGCCGCCGGCCCGCGGAGGCTGTCGTAGAGCTCGTCCGTGGCGTGCATCCACGTGGCCGGCATGCCCGCGGTGATCGGATGCGACCCGTCGCGGATCACGACCGCGAAGGGCGCGGGGGGCCCGTGGCTGCCGCCGGGGCCGGGTGCATCGTCGCGGACGAGCCGCCCGTCATCGGTGTAGTAGACGTAGGGTCCGCTCGTCTCGGTGCGGCCGCCCCAGCCGCCCAGGCCGGTCATCCGGTTGTAGGCGTCCCACTGCGGGAAGCAGTTGTCGGCCGCGTGGACGACGACGAAGCCGCCGCCGGTGCGGACGTAGTCCTCGAAGGCGGTGCGGGTCGCGGCCGGCCAGAGGGCCGCGCCGTGGCCGAAGTTGCTGATCACCACGTCGTAGTCGGCGAACGCCGGGGCGAAGCCGGGATCCTCGCCCTGGGCCGCGTGCGTCACCACGTCCACGGTGAAGCGGCCCGACGCCTCCAAGTGGGACTTCATGAGCCGCGTGGTCTGCGGCCAGTTGCGATGGTTGTTCTGGCCGTCGACGATGAGCGCGGCGAGCTTCTCGGCGGCCCGCGACCCGGACGCCGGCGCGACCGCGGCGACCAGCAGCATCCCCGTCAGGAGCCTGCCGGCGAGACGGGCGAACGATGGCGTGGGCGTCATACGGCTCACCGTGCGCGGTTCCGGTCCTGGTCCCTCACGGACAGTCTAGAGCACCGGCAGGCTCGGCAGCGGGGGGCGGGCGGCGCTGGCCGCCGCGAGATTGCCCACGAGCTTCTGGCAGATGGCCTCGAGGTAGGGCCGCGACTCCCCGTCGTCGTAGTTGGCGGCCGTCTTCCCGGCGTCGCCGTGCTCGCGGATCGGGATCTGGATCGGCACCTCGCCCAGGAACGGGATGTCCATCTCGTGGGCGGTCCGCTTCGCCCCGCCGGAGCCGAAGATGTCCCACCGCTTCTTGGTGTCGGGGCAGACGAAGAAGGCCATGTTCTCCACCATGCCCAGCACCGGGATGTTCACCTTGCGGAACATCGCGATCGCCTTGGTGGCGTCGAGCAGGGCCACGTCCTGCGGCGTGCAGACCACGACCGCACCGGTGAGCGGCAGCACCTGCGAGAGCGTCAGCGCGATGTCGCCCGTGCCCGGAGGCATGTCGATCACGAGGTAGTCGAGCGGGCCCCAGAGCGTGTCGCGGAGCATCTGCGTGATCGCACCGTGGAGCATCGGGCCCCGCCACACCACCGCCTCGCCAGGCGGCACGAGGAAGCCCATCGACATCACCGGCATCGAGACCGCGCCCACCGCGAGCCGCATGGGCACGATCTTGCCGTCCTCGATCTGCGGGCGGCCCGCGAGGCCGAGCAGGTGCGGCACGCTGGGGCCGTAGACGTCGGCGTCGAGCAGGCCCACGCGGCTGCCCGCGCGGGCCAGGCCGATGGCGACGCTCGCCGCGATCGTGCTCTTGCCCACGCCCCCCTTGCCCGAGCCAACGGCGATCACGCTCTTGGCCTCGAGGCCGATCTGGCCGAGCTTTCCCGGCGGCCGGTCGTGCGGCACGATCGCCACGGCCACGTTGCCCACCTGCGGGAACGAGCCGCGCAGCGCCTCCTCGATGCGGCCCCGGGTGGCGGCCCAGAGGATGGCTGCATGCGTGGTCAGGCCGACCGTCACCGCGATGCCGCCCGGGCCGGCCTCGACCGACTTCACCTGGCCCATCTCCGTGAGCGGCCGGCCCGACTCGGGATCGGCGATCCCGGCGAGGACGGCGGTCACGGCGGCGGAGTCGACGGCGGTGCTCACGGTGTGGGCGTCAGCGGGCGGCGGTATCGGTGTCGGCGGCATCGGCGCCGGCCGCGGCCGCAGGCAACGTGCCCGACACGGCGGCGCCGGCGAGCGCGGCCCGATCGAAGAGCTGCCCCGGCCGCACCGTCACGATAGCCACCAGCGTCAGGCAGGCGAGCATCGCGATCCCGGCGGCGAGGCCACCGTCGGACTGCACGGCGCGTTTCGAAGACTTAAAGTACATGGCCGCGATGATCCGCAGGTAGTAGGCCGCCGCGATGGCGGCGTTGACCGCCAGCACGATCGCCAGGCCCACGAACCACGCGCGCCGGCCGCCGGCCGCCAGCGGCACCGTCCAGTCGACCTGGAGCGCGGAGGCGGCGAGCGACAGCTTGCCCCAGAAGCCGGGCAGCGGTGGAATGCCGGCCAGCGACAGGAGGAAGGCCGCGATCGCGAAGGCGGCGACGGGGTTCGTGGCGGACAGGCCGTCGAGGTCGTCGACCGTGGAAATCTCCTCGCGCGGCGGCCGCGGGCCGTCACCGCTGGTCCACTCGGGCCAGCGGTGGCCGAGATAGGCCAGGGCGCCGAACACGCCGATCGTGGCGGGGGCGTAGGTGACGAGGTAGTAGAGGGCGGCCGACATGCCACCCAGGGCACCGGTCCAGAGCGTGGCCAGATCGTCGCCGGCCGCCTGGGGCGCCGGCGCGGCTCGGGTGGCCGCCGCCGCGGCCGCGACCGCCACGCCCACGAGCAGGTAGCCCGCGTGGGCGATCGAGGAGCAGGCGAGGAGCCGCCGCAGGTTCCGCTGCCAGAGGGCCATCACGTTGCCCACCGTCATCGTCACGGCGGCGAGGATCGCGAGCAGCTGCCAGGCGAGGTCGAGATGGGCCACGGCGGCAGGGCCCGCCGTGCCGCCGTCGGGGCCGGCGGCCGGCGCGATGCCCAGGGCGATGAGCCGCGCGAGCACGACGAGGCCGGCCAGCTTGGGCAGCGTGGAGAGCAGGGCGGCGTTGCCGGGGCCCGTGCCCTCGTAGACGTCGGGCGCGTAGAAGTGCATGGGCACGGCGGCGAGGCGGAAGGCGGCGCCGACGGCGGCCAGGCCCAGCGCCGCGGGCACCAGCGCCAGCGCCATGCCGGTCGAGGGGTCGCTGGCCCGCAGGCGGGCGGCGATCTGCTCCAGGTTCGTGGAGCCGCCGATGCCGTAGAGGCACACGACGGCGTAGAGGAACAGCGCCGACGCCACGAGCGACAGGAAGAAATACTTGAGCGCCGCCTCCTGGCCGCGGCCGTCGATTCGCTTGAGGCCGAGGAGGACGTAGGTCGGGATCGACACGAGCTCGAGGCCCGCGAACAGGAGCACGAGGTCGCCCGCGGCGCCCACGAGCGACAGCCCGGCGAGCAGGAGCAGGAACGTGCCCGCCTCCTCGCAGGTGCCGCCGCGGTGCAGGCCGGGGCCGCGGGTCACCGCCGCGGTGAAGAGGTCGCCCGCCTGCACGAGGGCCACGAGCGCGCCCAGCACGAGCACGGCCTGCCGCACGAACGTGGAGAAGGCGTCGACCACCACGCCGCCCGAGGCCGCCGCCGCGCCGTCGACGGGCTGCGTGCCGGCGAGCGCGAGCGCCCCGGCGATGCCGGCGAGCGCAACGATCCAGCCCTGCCGCAGCCCGAGGAACGCGCCGCCGAGGTAGGCGACGAGCGCCGCGGCGACCAGCGCGATCTCCGGCGCCACCAGCGCGAACGTCTGCAGGGAAGTGGGCGTCATGGCGAGGGCACCCGGGCGACCTGGGCGTGGGGTTCGAGGGCATCCATGCGGGCGGCGAACGCGGCCGCGGAGCGTCCCGTGGCCGCGCGGACGGCGGCCGACGAGGGGCCGAGGAACGTCGCCGGGAACAGGCCGATCCAGAAGACGAAGACGGCCAGGGGCGCCAGCGCCGCCCACTCGTGCCAGGCCAGGTCGCAGCGGTCGGCGGCCGCGGCGTGGCCGTGGCCGCCATGGCCGTGGTCATCGTGGCCGTGGTCATCGTGGCCGTGATGGTCGTGAGGCTCGTGGCCGGTCCGGTTCCCCGCGCCGCGCGGCGGCTCCCGCGACGGGCCGAAGAGCACCCGCTCGACGGCCCAGAGCATGTACCACGCGCCGAGCACGACGCCGGCCACGGCCAGGAGCGACATCGCGAGATACATGGGCCGCCACGCCCCCACCACGCCGGACCAGGCCCGCTGGAACGAGCCGGCGAGGATCATGAACTCACCCACGAAGCCGTTGAGGCCGGGCAGGCCTATGCTCGAGAAGGTGAACAGCACGAACAGCGCGGCGAGCCAGGGCGCCTTCGAAGCCACGCCGCCCAGGTTGGGGATGCTCCGCGTGTGGAAGCGCTCGTAGATCATGCCCACCAGCGCGAAGAGTCCGGCCGAGGAGAGGCCGTGATTGACGAGCTGCAGGTTCGCCCCCTCGACGGCCACCGGGGTGAGGGCGAACAGGCCCATCACGACGTAGCCCATGTGGCTCACCGACGAGTAGGCGACGAGCCGCTTGAGGTCGGTCTGCACGAGCGCCACGAGCGCGCCGTAGATGATCCCCGCCACGCCCAGGCCGAAGAGCCAGGGCGCCGCCACGGCCGTGGCCTCCGGCAGCATCGGCAGCGAGAACCGCAGGAAGCCGTAGATCCCGATCTTGAGGAGCACGCCGGCGAGGTCCACGGAGCCGCCAGTGGGCGCCTCGACGTGGGCCAGCGGCAGCCAGGTGTGCACGGGCACGATCGGCACCTTGACGGCGAAGCCCGCCAGGAGCGCCAGGAACACGATCAGCTGCAGCCAGCCCCCCTCGGCCGTCATCGGCAGCGGGTGGGCGGCGACGGCGGCGGTGAGCTTCTGGATGTCGAAGGTGACGGTGCCGGTGTGGGACGCGTTCCAGAGCACGATGGCCAGGAGGCCGAGGAACGTGAGCAGGCTGCCGGCCAGCGTGTAGATGAAGAACTTGGCCGCCGCCCGGCGCCGCTCCTCGTGGCCCCAGATGCCGATCAGGAAGAACAGCGGCACGAGCGTGAACTCGAAGAACACGTAGAACAGGATCACGTCGCGGGCCGCGAACACGCCGAGCATCGCCGACTCGAGCACGAGCAGCAGCGCGTAGAAGCCCACGGGCCGGTCGGTGATCGCCTCCCAGCTCACGAACACGGCCGTCAGCGAGAGCAGGGCCGAGAGGGCGAACATCCACAGCGACAGGCCGTCGAGTCCGACGGCGAGCCGGACGTCGAAGATGCCGCCGGTGAGCCACGGGGCCTCGACCGCCGCGAAGGCCGCGCCCGGCGCCGGCGGGGCGGCGAGGTAGCGGAGCACGAGCCAGGCTGTGAGCGCGAGCGTGACCACGGCCGACACCGCGGCGCTCTGCCGCACGGCGGACAGGCCGCGGCTGCGCGCCAACCACGCCACGGCCGCGCCCACGAGCGGCGCGGCGATGACCAGCAGCAGGTGGGAGCCGGCGGAGAGTCCGGGCGGGTCGAGGAGGTTCATGGGCGGTGCGACGTGGGGACGTGGATCAGGAGGTCAGCCGCCACCACAGGGCGGCGACGAGGAGGAGCGCCCCGAGCGCCCCGCCCACGGCGTAGCGCTGCAGGAGTCCGGACTGGGCGCGGCGGACGACGGCCCCGAGGGCCAGCGGGATCCGGCCGATGCCGTCCACGAGGCCGTCGACGACGTAGCGGTCGAAGGCGGCGGCCACGCCGGCGAGGAACTCGAGCGGCCGCACGACGAGCGCGGCCTCGATCTGGTCGATGAAGAACCGGTTGGCGAACAGGGTGCCGAGCGGCCCGAGGAACCGCTCCATCTGCGGGCCGTCGCTGCGGCGGCCGAGGTGGCCGAGCGCCGCGATCGTGATGCCGACGGCCGCGGCCAGCGAGCCCTGGAAGGCGAGATCCCAGTGGAAGACGTGGGGCACGACGGTGGCCTCGATGGCCGGCGTGCGGAAGGTGGGCGTGGCGGCGAGGAGGTCGGAGAGCCCGTGCGTGGCGAACAGCCACCAGCCCACCACCGCCGAGGCCACGGCGAGGACCACCAGCGGCCCCGTCATCACCGGCGGCGACTCGTGGGCCGCGGAGCCCGCCCCTCCATGAGCATGGTGTCCGGCCTCGTCGGGCACCCGGGTCGGGCCGGTGAACGTCATGAACACGGCGCGGAATGTGTAGAAGGCGGTGAGGCCGGCCGTGACGAGCGACATCCAGAACAGCAGCCGCCAGGTCCGCGGCGCATCGAGCGCGTCGAGGCCGACGGCGGGGGGCAGCGGATGGCCGGCGGCGAGTGCGGCGGTCGGCGACACGCTCACGAGGCGGAAGGGCGACGGCCGCATGGCGGCGTGTCCGCCGGCGGGGCCGCCGTCGTGATGCTCGTCGCCGTGCGCGCCGTGGGCGTCGGGCCAGGCCTTGGCGTGGAGCGTGGCGAGGATCTCGTCCTTGCTGAAGAACCCGGCGAAGGGGGCCACGCCGGCGAGCGCCAGCGACCCCACGAGAAACGTCGCGGCCGTCACCGGCATGATCCGCCGCAGGCCGCCGAACCGCCGCATGTCGATCACGCCCCCCATGGCGTGCATCACCGAGCCGGCGCCGAGGAACAACAGCGCCTTGAAGCAGGCGTGCGTCACGAGATGGAAGATCGCGGCGGTGAAGCCGAGCATCGTGCCGGTGCCGAGGCTCGCGAACATGTAGCCGAGCTGGCTGATCGTGGAGTAGGCGAGCACCCGCTTGAGGTCGTTCTGCACGGTGGCGATCAGGGCCGCGATCAGGGCCGTGGTGGCGCCCACCACCGACACGGCCGCGAGGGCCCCGGGGCAGCCGACGAACAGGGGCGCGCAGCGGGCCACGA
>JBJTIV010000400.1:0-6348 GCA_046095145.1 Planctomycetaceae bacterium | reverse complement strand
TACGAGAGCCGTGACGTGTTCGCCGAGGAATCGCTGGCGCTGTGACTACACGCGAAACATCGGCATCCTGCCGATTTTCGCTTGGGCATTCGGAGCCGCAGCCAAGGTGCGGCTCGAATGCCGGCTGCTCGCACCTCCAGGCGAGCAGGCCGCCGCTGAGCGGCGGCACGCGGCCGCCCGCCGAGGCGGCGTTCGGCGCCGGGTGTTGCCCGACACCCGACCCGCCGCGCGATTCATCGCGTCAGGTAGCCCGATCCGTGCGCGAAACGCGAGGCGTTGCCCGTGCCATCGAGCCGGCGTAGGTGGCCAGCGCAGCCCGGAGGGCGAAGCGCAGACACCTCCGAGTGAGCGGAGGGCCTGGATGCCCGCAGCGAACGTCCGGACGAGATGGCATGGGCCACCCCGACCGACCCCGGTGAACGTCCGGCGATGGGGCATGGGGAGCCCCGAGCAGCCCCGCGCCGGTCGGACGCGGCAACCCCCGCTCACCACTCGATCGCCGCGCCGGGGAACACCGGCCCCTCGACGCAGGTGCGCCGGTAGTCCCAGCCGCCGGCCGCGTCGCGCACCCGGGCGACGCAGGTGAAGCAGATCCCCACGCCGCAGGCCATCGGCGCCTCGAGCGACACGTCGCAGCCGGCGCCGACCTCCTCCGCCCAGCGGGTCACCGCCGCCATCATCGACTCCGGCCCGCAGCAGGCCACGTGGATCGACTCGGGGACGCGGGCGGCGACGCGGGTGCGCAGCAGGTCCACCACGGTGCCGCGCAGGCCGGCCGACCCGTCGAGCGTGGCCAGGTGCACGTCGCAGCCGGCGCGGCGGAAGTCGTCGACGTCGCCGAACCGGTCGCCCGCGGCGGCGCCCCAGCAGAAGGTGACGCGACGGGTCCGCGGGGCGGGCCTGGGGGGCGCGCCGTAGGCCGCCTGGCCGAGCCGCTCGCGGGCGAGCGCGAGGAGCGCCGTCTGCCCGATGCCGCCGGCGACGAGCAGGAGGTGGTCCACGGCCGGCGGATCGAATCCGTTGCCCAGCGGCCCCCAGAGCACGACCTCCCCGCCCGGTGGGAGCGCGGCCAGCGCCGACGTGACCTTGCCGTGCACGAGATACCCGAAGTCCACGTGCCGCGGCCGGCCCTCGACGGCGAACACGTCGTACACGGCCAGCGGCCGGGCCAGCAGCGGATCGTGGCGGTCCGGGATCCGCAGCATCGCGAACTGGCCCGGCACCGCGGCCGCCGCGATCTCCGGACAGTCGAGCCGCAGCCGCCACGTGCGGTCGGCGATCCGCCGGTGGTCCACGATCGGCGCCCGCAGGTAGCGGGCCGCGTCGGCGGCGCACGCCGTCGCCGGGCCGCCCGCCGCGGCGCTCATGGCGACCGGCCCTCGCGGTACGGCTTGTGCCGCGACGTCTTCTGCGACGTCTTCTGCGACGTGTGCCGCGACGTGTTCTGGGGCTTGTTGTGCGGCTTGTTCTGTGGCTTGCCCCGCCAGGCCGACGCCTTGCCGGGACGCCGGCGCCGACCACCGGCGCGGCCCGCGCCGCCCGGCTGACCGCGGCCGCCGCCCTCCTGACCACGGCCGCCGCCGGGCTGACCACCTCCGCCGCCGGGCTGGCGCGGTGCGCCCGCCGGCCGCCGCGGCGGCCGGTCACCCCGCGGTCCTCCGGCCGGACGGCCGAAGCGGCCCGGCCGAGCCGGCCGGCCCGGAGGTCCCGGACGACCCCGCGGCGGCTTCGCGCCGTCGGGCCCCACCGCGGCCAGCGCGTCACGGCGGAGTTCCTCGACCTCGCTCCACGCGAGCTGCCGCCACTGGCCGGGCAGCAGGTTGCCGATCGACAGTGTGCCGACCGCCACCCGCTTGAGCTGATGCACCTTGTGGCCGAGCTGCGCGAGCATCCGGCGGATCTCACGGTTCTTGCCCTCGTCGAGCACCATCTCGAGCACGGCGCTCTGCTTGTGCTGCGAGCGGACGGAGACCCGCTTCGCGTGCACCTCGCCCTCGGCGAGCCGCACCCCCTGCCGCAGCTTCTCGACGAGCGCCTCGCTCGGCACGCCGGCGACCTGCACGAGGTATTTCTTCTCCACGCCGTAGCGCGGATGGGCGAGCAGGTTGGCGAGCCCCCCGTCGTTGGTGAGCAGCAGCAGGCCCTCGCTCATCCGGTCGAGCCGGCCGATGGCGAACAGCCGCTGGTCCGCCGGCACGAGGTCCACGGCGCGGGGCCGGCCTGACGGGTCGTAGTTGGTGGTCACGACCCCTACGGGCTTGTTGAGCAGGAAGACCACGCGGCGGACCCGCGGCAGCCGCTCGCCGTCGACGCGGATCTCCTGCGTCTCGGGATCCACCCGCGTGCCGAGCTCGGTGACGACGGTGCGGTCCACCTCCACGCGGCCCGACGTGATCAGCTCCTCGCAGGCGCGGCGGCTGCCGAGCCCGGCGGCGGCGAGCACCTTCTGCAGCCGCTCCCCGCCCTCGTCGGCCGCCTGCCGCGCGACGGGGCCCGCGGGCCGGCGGGCGGGCCGCGGGCCGCGGGGCTGGTCACGGCGCGGCGGGCGGTTCGGGCGGGGCATCTCGCCCGCGATCATACCCGCACGATCGCGCGTCAGCGCAGGGGCTGCGACCACCAGCGTGCCCGGCGGACTTCGGGCACCGGCTCCGCGTAGTCGCGCGGCCGGGCGCCGTCCATGATGCCGTAGGTGCGAAACGCGTAGGGCCCGATGTCGTCCTGCGGAAACGGGTCGAACCGCGTGGCGCGCCGCTGCTGGCTGCGTGCCGGTCCCGATGCGAGCCAGCTGGGCTTGCCCAGCGACGCGCAGCCCGGGGCGACGATCGCGGCCATGACCGCCAGCGTGCAGCATCGCCGCAGGATGGATCGAGCCCTCGGCATGCAGCCTCCACGGGGGGCGGGAGTGTAGGGACGAGCCCGCGGCGGGCTCCAGAGCGGGTTGCGGCCCCGCGCACGCACCGAGGACGCCGGCCGGGTCGTCTGGGCTTCCCCCGCTTGCCCGGCTCCTCGTCTCCGCGCGGCCGCGACGAGGCCTACGGCCGCCAGGGAGTGAGGGTCTTCACCTGCTGCTCCGTCACGTCCATCAGGCCCGCGATCGCCGGCTTGTAGAAGAAGGTCGTCGCATCGACGCGGCCCCCCAGCTCCACGTCGTGGATGTCGAGCACCGCGATCGGCTCCGGCTCCGCCGCAGCGACCGGTCGCGGTCCGGGGATCGCCAGCCACTCGATCCGCCGGGGCAGCAGGTCGCCGCGGGCGATCCACAGCCGCACGCGCCAGGGAACGCCGTCGGGCAGTTCGTGCGGCTCGACGCCTCCCGGCCGCCTGGCCGCCTCGGCGAGGGCCGGCAGGAGCACCACCAGCCGCTCCGTCTCCCAACGGCCTTCGACCCGCCACGCCGACAGCCCGTCGAGATCCGCCGCCTCGGCGGCCGTGAACCGGAACCATTCACGGATGGTCCACAGCGTGCGCTGCAGGCCGCCGAGGTAGCGGACCGCGCTGTCCGCCTCGGAGGCCTTGAGGTCCGTCAGTTTCTCGCGCACGCGGCGGACGTCGACCCGCGTCAGGGCCGGTGGATCGGCGGCGTTGCGCCGATAGCGCCAGGCGAACAGGCCGTCGCACACCTCGAGCAGTTCGAAGGACTCGGTGTCGCACTCGAGCCGCGACTCGAACCGATAGCGCTGGGCCTCGCCCGCTCCGGCCTGCACGTAGCGGCCCGGGCCGGTGAGCACCCGGTCGCCGATCCGCACCTTCTGGCGGATCTTGGCGACGAACGGGTCGGCGCGGTCGAGGGCCAGGAGCGATCCGGCCACGATCCGCTCGGCCTGGAGCGCCTCCTCGCTCCCCGGCCCGGACTCGGCCACCGCCGGCGGACCATGCCGCCGGTAGACGCTCGCCGTCGGGGGCGCGGCGACGGCCGGCCACAACGCGGCAGCCGCGAGACACCCGGCGACGGCGGGACGGAACGGGAGCCCGCGCCCCGCCCGGCTGGCGGAACGGCGGAAGCCGGGGAACCTGGCGGAGGCGGAAGGCATCGCGATCAGGTCGAGTTTGAGGATTTTGCCAAAGAAACAGCCGGGGCCGGGTCGAAGATTCTCCGGCAACCCGAGGTTCGCGGCCGGGCGCTCCGCTCCGCCGTGCCCCGAGTGTAGGGATCCGGCTTCACCGGGCCCACGCCGGATCGGGCTGTGCCGACGGCCCGCCCGTCGGCCGCGGACGATGGGCCTGCGGTCCGGAGGACTTGCGATGACCGTGCGACGCGTGACCGGCCTGGTCGGAGTGTCCTTCGCGGTGACGCTGGCGGGCTGCCACCTCCCGGCCAACTCGCCCTTCACCACCCTCGCCCAACTGCGGCCCACCGCCACGCCCCACACCAACGTCCTGCCGCCGGCGGCGATGCTCCACCACCCGGGACCCGGCGTGGAGGGCCCCGGCCCGGGGATCATCGCGCCGGCCTCCTACGAGGCCGCGCTCGAGGCCTCCGGCATCGAACTCGCCGGCGGCGCCGGCGGTGGTGGTGACGGCATGGGTGGCGAAGCCTCCGCGCCCACGTCGCAGATCGGCTTCATCGGGCCCGACGGGATGCAGGTGCGCTGGGATGTCGGCACGCCGGGCACGTTCGACTCGATGCCGCTGGTCGCGCCCGGCCGCTACGACTTTCCGCAGGGGGCGATCTACCGGCTCAAGATCACCGACCTCGCCGGCCGGGAGGGCGTCGAGCTCTACCCGTCGCTCGAGGTGGCCCCGGTCACGCCCCGCACCGCCGCCTACCTCGCGCACAACGCGATCCCGTTCCAGCTCACGGACGAGGATCTCGACCAGGTGACGACCGGCAACTTCGTCACCAAGGTGGTCTACCTGCCCGACGCGGAGTATCAGGAACTGGCCGTCGCGGGCGTGGAGACGCTCGTGAGCACGCGGCTGGATCCCGGCGTCGACCCGGTGGTCGAGGCCGATCGCCGCGGCTCGATCCTGGCGATCATCCGCATCGGCAACAAGGATCTGCAGATGCAGTCCGACGGCGCGGCGGCGGCCGGAATGCCGCTGGCGTCGAGCGGCGCCGGCGGTCCGGGCGGCACGGTGCCCTGCGGCGTGGCCGCGCCGCTGGGGATGCCCGCCGGCGGTGACCCGTCGCAGCTGCCCCCGGCGTTCGTCGCCGGGATGACGGCGCCCGACTACGGCATGCCCTACGTGGGCACGCCGATCGGCCTGCCGGGGCCGGCCCACGTGCCGCTCGGCGTCCCCGCCGGCCTGCAGCGGCACTCGATCACGAACCACACGAAGGTGCACCTGCCGCCGCCGTCGCGGAGCGTCGGCCTCCACGTGCAGCAGGCGCCCGGCCTGAGCTATCCCAAGCCCGCGCGGCACGCCTACGTGAGCGAGCGGCAGGACGTGCCCCACGTCAAGCTGCACCAGCCGCCCGAGGATCGCAGGCGGCTCATCGGCAACGGCGGACCCGATCCCGACGCGCTCGGCCCCGGTCTCTTGATCGGGGGCGGCATGCCCTGCCCGCCGGAGCCACTCGACTGACGGCCGCCACGCGGCGGCCAGTCCGGCCCTCCCCCCGCCGGTCACCCGGTCAGTCATGACACACCCGCACACGATCGACAGGAGCACCAGACACCTTTTCCGGACCGGGACCGCGCTGCGGTCCGCACGCTGGCTGCCGGCGACAGCCGCCCTCGTGCTGGCGACCTCGGTGGGGATCCTCCACCAGGCTGCCGGCGCGGAGGCGACGCACACAGTCGCCGACTTTCCGTCACCGGGAGCGATTGGCTTCCAGCGGCGGCCACAGCCCGGTCCCCGTCCGGAATCGGTGCTCCCCGACGGCGTGCAGCCCGTCGAGATCCGCGGCCCCGACGGCCTCTCGATCGCCATCGAGACGGCGGCCGGCTGGTCGCCGCTCCGGCCCGGGCCGCTCCGCATGGGGCTCGTGGTCGGGCAGGCCTATCGCCTCCGCGTCGGCGGCATTCCGGGGCACGAGGGCGTGGAACTCTTTCCGTCGATCCGGCCGCTCGCGCGGCTCGACGTGCCGCCCGGCATGGCCTGGCGGTTTCCGCTGGAGGTCGTGATCGACGAGGACGACCTGCGACAGGCCGCGGCGGGCGCGCACGTGCGCCGCATCGTCTATCTGGCGTGCGACTCCGACCGGCCCGACGTCGTGCCGGCCGGCTGGTTCGACGTGCGGCCCGGCGACGACGCGCTCGACGTCGCCCGCACGCTCGGCGAGCCGGTGGCGGAGATCGTGATCGGCAACCGCCTGCCAGCCACGGACGTGCAGCCATGAACCCCACACCCACCACGGGCCTGCGCTGGCTGCGGATCCTCGCGATCGCGGTGGCGGCGCTGATC
>JBJTIV010000399.1:0-3023 GCA_046095145.1 Planctomycetaceae bacterium | reverse complement strand
GGAGCCGGCCTCGGCGGCCAGCGCAGCCAGGATGGCGCAGCGCAGCCGGCACGGAGTGAGCGCAGGGCAGGATGCCCGAAGCGAACGTCCGGCGATGGGGCACGGGCAGCCCCGACCCGCGACGCCGTGCCGTGAGGCATGCGGTCAGCGGTCGACGCGGGCGTCCGGCTTCTGGGCCACGCCGGCGTCGGGCTTGGCCCGCGGCAGCGACATGCCGGCGATGATCCAGCCGTCGGGCCGCGACTCCATGGCCAGGGCGGCCGTGCCCAGGTACCGGCGGATCACCTCGAACTCCGGCAGCGAACTGCCGTCGATCTTCTGCTCCCGCACCGTGCCCGGCTTGCCGTCGCCGAGGACGCCGTTGAGCAGCTGGCCGAACACGCTCTTCGACTTGGGCATCGCCCCCTGCCGCAGGAGCTCGTAGGCCGGCTGGAGCGAGCGGTCTTCGCGGATGAACGTCATCGACGACTTGCCGCCCGGCAGCAGCCGGTCGACCTCGGCCGCCGCCGCCGTGACGTCGCCCGCGGCGGCCAGCGACCCGCCGGTGGCGGGCGGGGCGAGCACCTGCTCGAGGATGTCGCGGTGCGACGCGATGAACAGGTGCCCGAGGGCCACCGACACCGAGGAGTGGGGCAGGAGTTTCTCCTCGCGATCCTCGCCGAGCCGGGCGCGGCGGCGGTGGGCCTCGTCGTCCGGATCGTGCACGGGATCGACGGCGGGCGGACCGGAGGCCAGGCCGGCGATGTCGACGTCGAGTTCGGGCAACTCCGCGGACCGGTCGATGATCTCCCAGGCGGCGTGGCCGTGGAGATCGATCTTCCGCATGTCGCTGTCGGCATTCATGACCTTGGCGATGGTCTCCGCCACCCGGGCCTCGTCCGCGGCCTCGAGCGCGATCACCAGCCGCTCCGCGTCGGGATCCCGCGGGTCGATGTGGTCGGTGACCACCGTGATGCGGCCGGTGAGGCAGTCGACGAGATCCTTCTCCACGTCGATCTGCGGACCGTCGGGGTCTTCCTTGAGCGACGCGATGACGTCGTCGTACACGCCCTTGTCGCCGACCACGTCGTCCACCAGCGGCTCCGCGGCCACGAAGGCGGACTTCAGGTCCCACCGCAGCGTCGACCAGCCGGCGGCGTCGCGCGGCGCCCAGGACGGCGGACGCGGCGCACCCATCGAGGGGAAGCGCAGCATGCGGGCGGCCGCGTCGTAGCAGTCGGACGCCTGGGCCTGGCGACCCGCCAGCGGCGGCGCGTAGACCATCGTGTGGTGCCGGATGCCATAGGCGCCGTCGCTGAACGTGACGAGCCCGCCGGCGGCCCGCACCGCGTCGAAGCCCTGCCGCGCGAGGATGGTGACGTAATCGGGACCCTTGCGCTTCTCGCGCGTCGACTGCGAGGCCTGCCAGGCCTTGGCGAAGCCGAGCGGATCGACGTACCAGCGGAGCGCCGGGGCCGACTCGGGCAGGGCCTGCCGGCAGGGCTTCAGCGCCCCCTCGAACGCGGGCAGCGACGCGAGGCTCTCCTTGCGGCCCTTGGCGAGCACGCCGAGGGCCTGGCCCACCTGCTGCGCGTCGTCACCGACGAGCAGGGCGTGCTCCTCCAGGGCGAACGCCACCCGACGGCCCTTGGCCACGCGGTCATCCTGCGGATCGTCGGGCAGCGCGTAGACGGTGAGGCTCGCCGGCGCGCCGGCGATCGTGGCGACCGTGGCCTTCCGCTCGAGGAGCCGGGCCTTGATCCGGTCGACGAGCGCCTTGGCCTCCGCCTCGTGCCCGGTCGTGTCGACGAGCAGGAGCGTGGACAGCCGGCCCGGCTCGGCCTCGATGGCGCCGATCGCGATCTCGCCGCCGGGAATCTTCTCCAGGTCGTCGAGGGTGAGCCCGAGCTTCTCCAGCCGCTGGCGGCCGTTCTTGGAGATCTGCTCGCGGATCGAGTCCATGAACGTCTTCATGGCGGGGTCCGCCACGAGCTGGCCGTAGGCCGAGCGGTCGAACCGCTCGCGGAACGCGTCGGGATCGGGCACGCTCAGCCACGCCCGCGTGGTGTCGGGAAAGATCGTCTCGCTGGGGGAGAAACTGCCGGCCCGCACCGCGGCCGGCACCGTCAGCAGGAGCAGGAACGCCGTCGCGACTCGGGCCGGCGGCAGGACGCGGACGCTGGTGAAGCCGGGCACGACACGACTCCTCGGGGGGTCTGGACAAGCCGCGGCTCCTTCCGCGACCCCGGGAGTGTGGCAGGATCGGCCGGATTGCTCAACATCAGTCCGGGCACCGGATTCGCCGGCGCACACGACCGATCCGCGAGGCCCACGGCGATGGCGACGGCCGCGCACAAGGCCATTGCGCACGCGGTGTCGCGCGAGCATCCCGCCGCCAGGGCGCCCCCGATCAGGACGCCGAGCGCTCCGGCCAGGACGGCGACGACGGCCGTGATCGCGAGCGGTTCGACCGCGGCCCCGGCCGATCCGGTGAGCACCGCGGCCACGAGCGGTGGCCAGGCGAGCACCGCCGCGTAGGCGGCCACGAGCCGGGCCGCCGCGGCCGCGGGGCTGCCGCGGCGGCCGGCGCTGGCCAGCAGCCCGCGCCGCGCCGCGTCGCCGCCGCCACCGGGGCCGAGCGCGGCTCGCGGCGCGACGATCGCGAGCAGCCAGCCCGCCGCCACCACGGCGTAGCCCCACGCCAGATGCGGCGCCAGAAACAGGAAGACCACCATCGCCCCGAGCGCCGACGCCATCGCGGCGCGCGGCAACGCCGGCTCGTGGCCGGCCGCGGCGGTCGTGGCGGGTGCGGCGGCGGCGGCGGCCGCCCTGGGCCGCCTGCCCCGCGGGGCGGCCGCGGCGGGGGGCGCCTCGCGGACGGCCTGGCCGGCGGCCGGCGTTGTGATCGGCTGGCTGGCTGGCGGGGCCGATCCCCTCGCGGTCGGACCGTCGGGCGCGGTGCTGGCGGGGTGCGTTGCGACGGCGGTCACCGTGGTCTGGACCGCGCGGGCGGGTCTCGCGCCGTCCGAAACGACGGCCTGCGG
>JBJTIV010000398.1:0-3167 GCA_046095145.1 Planctomycetaceae bacterium | reverse complement strand
CGAGATGGCCGTCTACACGCCCGGCAGCCGCGCCGGCCGGCCGCTGGCGATGCTCGGCAGCCTCGACGCGCCGCCGCCGGAGATCCTCGACGACCCGGAGGCCCGCCGCGAGCGGATCGAGTCGCTCGTGTCGGCGATCCTGGCGCTCGTGGGCGTCGACGCGGAGCCGGGCACGAGCCGCGAGCACGTCCTCCTCGCGGCGATCCTCGACGCCCTGTGGAAGGCGGGTGGCAAGGTGGACTTCGGCGGCCTCGTCCGCGCCATCCCCACGCCGCCGCTCGAGCGGGTGGGCTTCCTGGACCTCGAGAACTTCTTTCCCGCGGGCGACCGGTTCCAACTGGCGAGCAAGCTCAACACGGTGGCCGCGGCCCCCGGCTTCGACGCCTGGCTCGACGGCGAGCCGCTCGACCTCGGCCGGCTGCTGTGGACGCCCGCCGGCAAGCCCCGCGTGGCGGTGGTGTCGATCGCGCACCTCTCCGACGCCCAGCGGATGGCGTTCGTGACGCTCCTGGCCGGCGCGGCCGTGTCGTGGATGCGGGGGCAGGGGGGCACGTCGTCGCTCAAGGCGCTGTTCCTCATGGACGAGGTGTTCGGCTACGTGCCGCCCACGGCCAACCCGCCGAGCAAGACGCCGATCCTCACGCTCATGAAGCAGGCCCGCGCCTACGGCCTGGGCGTGGTGCTGGCCACGCAGAACCCCGTGGACCTCGACTACAAGGGGCTCTCCAACGCCGGCCTGTGGTTCCTCGGCCGCCTGCAGACGGCCCGCGACAAGGCCCGCGTGCTCGACGGCCTCGAGGGCGCGGCGGCGAGCGCCGGCGGGGCGTTCGACCGCCAGCGGCTCGACACGCTCCTCTCGGGCCTCGAGCAGCGGCGGTTCCTCATGCACAGCGTGCACGGCGACGAGGAGACGCTGTTCCAGACCCGCTGGACGATGGCCTACCTCCGCGGGCCGCTCCTGCGCGACGAGATCAGGCGGCTCACCGCCGCCGCGGGCTCCGCCGCGGCGCCGGCGGCCGCGACGCGGGCGGCGACGATGCCCCCGGCCACCGGCGGCCCGCGGCCCATCCTGCCGCCGGGCGTGCGCGAGGTGTTTCTCGCGCCGCGCGGCGCCGTCGGCCCGGAGGAGCGGCTCGTCTACCGGCCCGCGGTGCTGGGGCGGGCCCGCGTGCGCTACGGCAAGGCCGGCACCGGCATCGAGGTCGACCGCGAGGTGATCATGACGGCCCCGGCGGGCGACTCGCTCGGCGAGTCGGCCTGGGAGTCGGGCGCACGGCTGCCGGCGCCGCCGCAGGTCGAGCCGGCGCCGCGGGCCGGCTCGTTCGCGAGCCTGCCGCCCGCCCTCGCCGGCCCGCGCGGCTACGCCACGCTCGCCGCGTCGCTGAAGGGATTCCTGGGTCGCACGCGACTCACCGCCTTCGCGGCGCCGGCGATCGACGCGGTGTCGCGGCCCGACGAGACGGAGGGGGATTTCCGGGCCCGGATCGCGCTCCGCGTGCGGGAGTGGCGCGACGCGGAGATCGAGAAGGTCCGCGAGAAGCACGCGGCGAAGCTGGCCGCGCTCGCCGACCGGATCGAGCGGGCCCGACAGAAGGTCGAGCGGGAGAAGGCCGAGGCCAAGAACCAGTCGCTGCAGACGTACGTGTCGATCGGCTCGGCCGTGCTCGGGGCGCTCGTGGGCCGCAAGAAGGCCAGCGCCACCAACATCGGCCGGGCGGCCACGTCGATGCGGTCGGCGAGCCGCGCGGCCCGGCAGCAGGCCGACGTGGCCCATGCCGAGGAGAGCCTGGCGTCGCTGGAGGAGAAGCGGCTCGCGCTCGAGGATGCCATCGAGGAGGAGCTGGAGCGGATCCGGCTCGAGACGGCGCCCGAGCGGATCGCGCTCGAGACGATCGATGTGCCGGCGAAGAAGGCCGACATCGCCGTGGACGACGTCGTGCTCGCCTGGGTGCCCGACGAGCCGCCCCCGCGCGCCGAGCGCGGACCGTGGGGCTAGCGCTCGACGACCGCCCGGCCGTCAGGGCGCATCGGAGTCGGCGTGCTGCACGTCGCGGACGTAGCGGTGGCACTGCACGCACTTCATCGTCACGTCCATCCAGGCCAGCACCGCCGCGTCGAGGTTCTCGTCCTTCGCGGCCCGCAGCAGGCCGTCGCAGGACCGGCGGAATTCCACGCTCTGCCGGGCGTAGTCCTCCGTCTGCAGCACCTGCCAGCTGGCATCCTGGCTGACGAGCGACAGCTGCTGCGCGCCCTTGGCGATCAGGTCGTAGTCGGCGAGTGCCAGGCCTTCGAGCACGTCGTCGGAGTGGGCGAGCTTGGCCCGCATGAAGCCCGCCACCCGGTCCGGGGCCACGGTCCCGCCCGACGGCGGCTCCGCGGCCGTCATCCACCCGGCGCCCCACGCGCCCGCCACGGCCAGGGCCGCGACGATCGCCCACGCCGGCGGCCGCTCACTCGAGCCCCAGGTCCTCGTTGTAGCCTTCCTGCACGACGGCATTCTCGTTCCTTTCGTGGGCCAGCAGACGGTCGCAGAAGCCTGCGAAGTCGTGGCCGACGGCGGACCACGACGACGCCGGAATATCCGCGACGGCCAGTCGTTCGATCAAGCCGTCGAGTTCGGCGAGCAGCTGCGGATGTTCGCGGACGACGCCGGCCGCGGCGGCCGCCAGCCGGGGCATCCGCGCGATCGACTCCTCGAGGAAGCCGCCCCGCTCCTCCTGGAGGAAGTGGGCCGCGAGGTGGTCGCGGAGGCCGCCGAGCGCCGCGTGCGCCGCCGTGGGGCCCGCGGCGAAGGCGGCCCGGGCGGCCGTGACGTGTTCGTGCAGCTCCCGGTGCTGGGCCAGCAGGTGGCCGACGATCACGGGATCGGTGCGTTCGTGCAGGATCACGCTCGCCTCGCGCGGAACAGGGGTGGTCGCGACCGGGCCAACGATAGGGAGGCGACGCGTCCGGGGCCGGCGGGTCCCGTTTCGCCGCGGCCCGCCGGCCCCCGGCGACGCGGACACTTCCCGTCACGTGTTCGCGGCCTTCGGCTATAACCGCGGCTTCACCCCGGGAAACGCCCTCATGCTCATGCGGTTCGTGACGTGCGTCGCCATCGTGATCGGCTGCCTGGACGTTGCCCGCGCCCAGAAGGTCGACGTCGAGGAATTCACCCTCCCCAACGG
>JBJTIV010000397.1:0-2212 GCA_046095145.1 Planctomycetaceae bacterium | reverse complement strand
GTCCTTTACCACCGACGCGTTCACGGCCGCACAGCGAGCGGCATTCACCCGGGCGGCCAACCGTTGGGCGGAGGTGATCACGGGCGACCTGCCGGACGTGACGTTCAACGGTCGCGTGATCGATGACCTTCTCATCGACGCGGCGGCGGTCGCGATCGACGGTCCCGGCGGGATACTCGGGCGGGCCGGGCCGCGACAGCTCCGCAGTGTCACATCCCTGCCTTTCTACGGGATCATGGACTTCGACACGGCTGACCTCGGCGAGATGGAACGCGACGGCACCCTCTTCGAAGTCATCCTGCACGAGATGGGACACGTCGTCGGCTTTGGAACGATCTGGTCGCAGAAGCAACTGCTTTCCGGCGCTGGCACGGCAAATCCGCGGTTCCTCGGCTCCAATGCAGCCCGGGAATACAGGGCTCTTTTCGGCGTCCAGGAGACGTCCGTGCCAGTGGAGGGCAACAGTTCGCCCGTGGGATCGCGGGATAGCCACTGGCGCGAGTCGGTGTTCCGGAATGAGCTGATGACGCCGAGGATTGGCAACGCCGGGAATCCTTTGAGCCGGGTAACGGTGGCTTCATTAGCCGACCTGGGCTACACAGTAAACATGAATGCGGCCGATCCGTTTGCACGGCCCACGGTCCGCGTGAACGGTGCCGCGGGCGTCAAGCCGGAGAATGCAAATCGGCTCCGCGGCAGGTTCGTCGCCCTCCAGCCGGATCGCGTCCAGTTGGCCTTCGCCGCGCTTGCGGACTCAGCCACAGGTGAGTCTTCGTCTTCGCGAAAGACAGGAAGCCTCGTGCGCAGGGCGGAGAGGCGGGCCTGAACGGCTGACGGAGACCAACGAAGATTCAGCGCCAGGCCCGACCTCGGGACTCGATGGGGGCGGCGCCGGGTGACGCTCTCGAACGGCACAGCCCGGCTTGCCGGACGTAGCGATGATGGTGCTCAGCCCGGACCCCGGTTCACGCCGCCTGCTGCACCCGCCCGGTCGACCGCGTGCGGGCCGGCGTCGAGGACTCGGCTTCTTCCTGCTTCAGCGCGATCCAGCCGTCCACGCTCCACGGCCCGCCGCCGAAGGCGATCAGGGCCATGAGGCCGCCGCCGATGGAGAGATTCTTCATGAACTGGATCGTCTGATCCTGCCGCAGCTTCGGATCGGCGAACGTCCAGAAGTCGTGGAAGTAGAAGGTGGCGGCGGCGAGGAACACGAGCAGGAAGATCGCGCCGAACCGCGTCCAGGCGCCGAGCACCACGGCCACGCCGCCGATGACGAGCAGGCCGATCGCCCCGAAGAGGGCGAACGTGGGGTTGGGCACGCCCTGGGACTTCATCACCTCGACGGTGGCCGAGAACCGCGGCGGCAGCATGCTCACGACGCTGGCGAGGAACACCGTCGCCAGCGCGAGCCGGCCCACGAGCGACACGAATCCCTGCATCGCGGCCGCGAATTGCTGCATGGCCCGTCCTCCACCGGCCCGCCGCCGGGCCGACCGCGTGGCATGGTCGCGGAGGAGGCCCCCCCGGTGCAAGGCCGAATCGGCCGCGGGAAAATGCGGACGCCGCGCGGGGCGGGGCTACCCGTGCCGCCTCGCCCGGACGTTCGCTGCGGGCCTCATGCCCTTCGCTCACTCGGTGCTGGCTGCGCTACGGCATCCTGCCTCCGCTGGCCAGCAACGCCGGCTCGACGGCACGGGTAGCCCCGCCGGTCGTTCTCTCACAGGCGATCAGGCAGAGCACGCGGGCTGGTCCCTGGTGATGCAGTGGAGGGCGCCGCGGCCGCGGACGAGGGCCGAGCAGTCGACCGGCTCGATCGCCCGGTCGCGGAAGCACTCGGCGAGCGTCCGCAGGGCCGGCTCGTCGGTGGGGCCGCCGAACACCGGCACGATCACCACGCCGTTGGCCACGAGGTAGTTCAGATGGCTCGCCGGCAGCTGCACGCCGCGGAAGGTGAACGTCGCGGGGATGTCGATCGGGATCACCTCGAGCCGGCGGCCGGCCGCGTCGGCCAGCGACCGCAGGAGCGCGAGGTTGGCCTCGAGCGGCGCGTGGTTGGGGTCGTCGCGGTCCGGCTGCCGCGACGGTCGATTTCCCCGCCTTCTGGCCGGTCGTCGACCCGAAGATCCGCCAGGACCAGACGATCCAGGTCATGCAGAACCTCGCCATCGGCGGGGGGCTGCTCGCGCTCGTCGCCTTCGGCGGTGGTCCGTGG
>JBJTIV010000396.1:0-13363 GCA_046095145.1 Planctomycetaceae bacterium | reverse complement strand
GCGTGGATGGCCAGGCCGCCGATCTCGGCGTCAACGCGGAGTTCGCGCGGGTCGCCATGCCGCTCGGCGTGCCGGCCGAGGGCAAGCCCTTGTGGCTGGGGATCGCGAAGTTCGGCCGGCTCGAACTCGTCACCGACGCCGTGTTGCCCGACTCGGGGTTGCCCGTGCCCGACCAACTCTGGCTCGTCGAGACGGGCTTCATGCACGTGCGGCCGCTCGCCGACGGCGGGTCGATCGGCGGCAACTTCCTGTTCGGCTCGGCGAGCGACCGCCCCTATGCCGCCGGCCGCGACCTCACGCTCATGACCGTGGTCTTCTACAACCGCCCCGCGGGTCGGGGCGACGACGAATGGAGCTCCAGCGTCTTCTATTCACCCACGTCGCAGTTGCCCTATCCGCTCCCCGGCATCGCCTACGTGTGGCGGCCGAGCGACCGCCTCGAGGCGAAGATCGGCCTGCCGCCGGCGCTCGAGTGGCGGCCGACCGACGACTGGAGCTTCACGGCCAACTACTTTCCGCTGGTGAACTTCAACGCCACGGCCCGCCGCCGGCTGGCCGACGGCCTCGCCCTGATCGCGTTCTACCGCAGCGACACGGAGATCTATTTCCTCGCCGACCGGCTGCAGGACGACCAGCGGTTCTACGTGTTCGACCAGCGGGCCGCCGTGGGGCTCGAGCGGACGATCGGCCGCGGCTTCGCGCTGGAGGCGACCGCGTCGTATCTCTTCAATCGCCGCCTCTTCCAGGGCGTGAACTTCCTCTCCGACCGCACCGACGTGGTCGCGGTGGACCCGGGCCTCGGCCTGTCGCTGCAACTGCTGTGGCGGCGCTGACCGGCGGGCGGATCTCGCTGTCCGTGGAAAAGCCCTCCAGGGCCTGTTTCCACTTGCGGAACCCGAGGCATTCGACGGTCGGCAACCGTCGCATCCTGCCCCGGCCGACTTGCTCCCCAGGCTGCTAGCGGTTGACCGTCGCGCCGGGCGGGCTGCGGGCAGGCGCTGCGGACGACTGCCGGGGCGCAACGCTCGTCGGGTTCTCCGCTGCCCCGGCGGCGGCGGAGAGGGCCGTCCGCGTCCCGGCACCGCTGATTGCCCCCGAGCGTTCGAACCATACGTGGATCGCCACGACGAGCGCCAGCAACGACGCCACCAGCCCCGAACGCATCCACGCCCGCTCGTTCAGCCAGTGGCGGACGCCCCACTCGGCGAGCGGGGTCTTCTGGAGCCAGGGGTTGAGCCTCCCGAAGTTGACGCGGCGGGAGCCGCGGTAGTCGAAGTGCATGTCGTATCCGGGCGGGCATTGCGCCCGGAGTCGATCCCAGTCACGGCGAATCTCCTCGAACTCGAGGATCCGCCCGTCGTCGCCGCGGAACACGAGGTCATACATCGGATCGCAGGTCACCCAGCGGCCGTCGAGCCAGGCCTCGACCACGATGTGGTGGGCGACGCCGGTGACGTCCTCGCGATCGAGCATCTGGACGAAGCGCGCGGGAATGCCCCGTGCCTTGAGGAGTTCGACGAGCAGGCCCGAATACGACCCGCACCGGCTGGTCGGAAAGAGCGAGTCGTGAGTCACGGAGTCCAAGAAGACCCGGCGGAACCCAGTCAGTCCAGAGATGTCCTCCACGGTGCCGTCCTCGATACCCTCGCGAAGCGAGGTCACCATTGTGTACGCCTTGTTCATGAGAGCGAGCAGCTCGTCCTCCCTGCTCACGGCGTCACCGACGACCCTGTCTGCGATGCCTTCATAAAACGCATTTTCGAGGAAGGCGTCGCGGACGTTGACCACGAGCGCCGCAAGCAGCACTCCTTCCGTGAGCCCGAAGAGCAGCGACCGGAACCGGTTGGACGCAAGCCAGGTCTTCATACGGGTGCCGCCGTCCGCGGGCGGGACAAGGCTGTGGAGCGAGGCTGTGCAGCAAGCGACAAAATCAAGGACTCCTTCGATCCTAACTGTTTTGCAAGGAATAGCCATCCCCGCTTCAGGGGGTCCGGGAATCGGGCATGCGGATGCCGCTGCGATTCCCACGGTCGTGCTGGGACGAGCGTTTCGTTCTCGCTGCCCCGGCCGCTGACGCTCAGCGGCTGCCGGCGGCGGCCTGCTTCCAGACCGTCTTGCCTTCCTTGATGGTCTCGGCCACGTGGATGTCCTTGATCGCGGCGTGATCGACCGTGAGCGGGTTCGCCGAGAGGATCACGAGGTCGGCGAGTTTGCCCGGCTCGATCGAGCCCTTGTCCCGCTCCTCGCCGTACTGCCGGGCGCCGTCGATCGTGACCGCCTCGAGGGCCTCCAGCGGCGTGATCCGCTCGGCGGCGCCGAGCACCCGGCCCGACCGCGTGACGCGGTTGACCGCCGTGTGGATCGTGAACAACTGGTCGAGCGGCGAGACGTTGAAGTCGGTGTGATTCGTGGGCCGCAGGCCCAGGCCGCGGGCCGACTTCATGGGGCTGATGCCCTCCGCCTGGGCGAGGCCGCGATTGGTCACGTGCGTGTCGCCGAAATAGAAGCAGTGGAGCGTGAAGAAGGAGGGGGTGATCTTCCAGGCGGCGTACTTCGCCAGCTGGTCGGGCCGGATGAACTGCGAGTGGACGCCGACCGTGCCCCGCGGCCGGGCCGGGTCGTCGCCCGAGGCCACCCGATGGGCCTCGAGGAGGGCGTCGATGGCGGCGTCGCCGTTGCAGTGCACGAACATGGGCGCGTCGCCCGCGTAGACCTTCCGCACCATGTCGTTGAGCTCCGGCTGCGGGAAGCTCGGCTCGCCCCGCCAGTCCTGCTGGCCCGCCGGCCCGCCGGTGAGGTACGGGGTGGTGAAGAAGGCCGTGCGGCCCTGGGGCGACCCGTCCATCAGGAGCTTCACGCCGCCGATCCGCAGCCGATTCGTGTAGGTCTTCTCCGCGTGGGGCGGCTTCCCGCCGAAGACCGCATCCAGGTCGGTGATGAAGGGCAGCGCGATCACATCGAGTTTGAGCAGGCCGCGGGACGCCACGATCCGCAGCAGGTCGAGCTGGTGCTTCATCGTGGCCCCTTCCTGGGCCGTGGTGATGCCCTGCCGAAGGTAGAGTTCCTGGCCGCTCGCGAGCAGCTCGATCGTCTCGTCGTCGTCCGGCCCCGGCACGCGCGAGACGATCGGCAGGAAGGCGGTCTCGAAGAGCAGGCCGTCGGGCTCGTTGGAGCCCGGCTCGCGGCCGATCACGCCGCCGGGCGGCGTGGGCGTGGCGGCCGTGACGTCGTAGGCGGCCAGCGCCTTCGAGTTGAGCATCGCGCCGTGGCCCGACACGTGCACGAGGATCACCGGATTGTCGGGGAAGGCGGCGTCGAGCTCCTGCTTCGTCGGCGCCCGCCTCTCCGCGAGCAGGTCGGGGTCGTAGCCGAAGCCCATCACGAACTTGCCCGGGCCGAGGTGCCGCCGCTCCTGCACCTTCTTGAGCTGCGCGATCACGTCGGCGACCGTCCTGCACGGGCCCGCCGGCGGCGAGGCGCACAGGGCCTGCGACTGCACGTCGACGCTCGAGCAGAAATGGCTGTGGCCGTCGATGAAGCCCGGCACGAGCGTGCGGCCGGCGAGCTCGGTGACCGCGGTGTCGGGCCCGCGGAGCCGCATCACGTCGGCCTCGCTGCCCGCGGCCACGATCCTGCCGCCGGCGATCGCGACGGCCTCCACCTCCGGATGCGCCGCATCGACGGTGACGATCGGTCCGCCGCGGATGATGCGGTCGGCGGGCGCGGCCGCCCGCAGGCTCGCGCCCGCGATGCACGCGCCGACGGCCAGGGCGCAGGTCGACAGTCGGACGATCATGGACAACTCCTCGCGCGCCGGTGACGGGCCCGGCTGGAAAACATCCCACGGATCCCGGCCGGGTGCCAGTCCCGGGCGCCGGTATGCTCTGCCCATACGGGGGGTCCGCCGGAGCGGGCCGCGACCGCCGGCGTGAGGCTGACGTGAGCGAGCGGGGCGAGCGGCTGCGGGAGGCCTACGAGGCGACCGCGTACCGGGTCGACGAGGGACCACTGGGCCCGTTCGTGATCCGCGTGGGCGCGCGTTCCGCCGCCGCCGACGCCCTCGTCGCCGCGGCCGGCGCCGACGCGTGGGCCTTCATCACGGCGTGCAACCCCGGCTCCGTGCCGCTGGCCGCCGCGGACAATGCCGCACGGATGGCACGGCTCGCGACCCGCGTGCGGGCGCGCGGGCTTCCGCACTACGCCGGCGCGGGCGCGGCCGCCGATGCGGGCTGGCCCGCCGAGCCGAGCCTGTTCATCGTGGGGCTCGGCGTGGACGAGGCGGTGCCGCTGGCCCGCGACTTCGACCAGCTGGCGATCGTGGCCGGCCGGCGCGGGGAGGCTGCCAGGCTCGTGTGGGTGGATGGTGCGGCCGCAACCTGATCGGCTCCGAGGACCCATCGCGGGGGCGTTTTTCCGGGCCCGCGCGGGCTTTCGGCGCGGGCCGCCGACTGCTAGTTTCCCGCCCCCCTGGAGAGCCGCCATGGTCCGCGGTGGAGTCGTCCGTCTGCTCGTCACCGCCACGGTCGTCTGCGGCGTGGCCCGTGCCGCGACCGGCGCCGAGACGCGACCGCTGGCGATGCGGGTCGAGAGCGAGATCGTCGCCGGCGGCTCCGAGGCCGTGGCCCGCAGTCTCACGCTGTTTCGCGACGGCGTGGCCTGGGACTTCCTGGAACTGCCGGCGTCCGGCACCGGCCGGGGCGAATCCCGCTTCGAGCTCGTCGAAATCGCGCTCCACGACCCGGCCCGCGAGCGGATCGTGATCATCGATCCGGTGCGGCACGTGAAGACGCAGGTCGAGGAGATCCGCCTGGAGCGGCTGAGCGTGTCGCTGGCCAAGTGGGCGCGGGGCTCCGACGACCGGCTCGTGCGCTGGGCCGGCGGCCCCGACTTCGCCGCCGACCTCACCGAGACCGAGGGCTCGATCGAGCTGGCCGGGCCGCGGGTCCGCTACGCCGTCGCCCACGCGGCGGCGCCCTCGCCGGAGGCCGCCCGGGCCTACCGCACCTTCGCCGACTCGGCGCTGCTGCTAAAGGCGCTCGTGCGGCCCGGGGGCATCCCGCCCTTCCCGCGGCTGGCGCTCAACCGCCGGCTCGAGGCCGCCGGCGCGATCCCCAGCGAGGTGACGCTCGAGGTGGAGCCGCGGCTCGGGCCGCTCGGCGGCCTGGCCGAACGCCTCACGTGCGCACACAAGGTGCATCCGGCGATCCTGCCGGCCGATGCGGCGCGGATCGAGGAGGCCGAGGCCCACGTGGCCACGGCCGAGGCGGTCGATCTCGCCGGCTTCGCCGCGCCTGACGCGCGCTGACACGCGGCCGCGCGCCGGGCGCGGCCGTCACAAAGCGTTTCGCCGGCGCCCCATCGCCCGCAGGCAAGAACGTCTGCCCGACCGGACGAGGTTCCCTGCGGGTCAAGGCTTTCCCAATCCTCCGGGGCGGGGCGTGCAGGGCGCCGGGCGCACCGGGGAAGCGGGGACAGCGACGTCGGCCGATCTCGCCGCCACGGCGCAGGTTGACGAGTGTACACGTGTTCCGGTATATCCATCCATCATCCACTCAAGAACGGAGGCTCAAGCATGCTCGTGCTGTCACGCAAGCAGAATGAACGGATTCGCGTCGGTGACTCGGTGGTGGTGACGGTGGTCCGCGTGAGCGGCGACAAGGTGCGGATCGGGATCGAGGCTCCTCCCACGGTGCGCGTGCTGCGGGACGAGCTCGAGGACACGCTCGGCGACGTGACGGTGGACATGTCCGCCGAGCTGCCGATTCCCCGGCTGTTCAAGTTCGTGGGCTGACGCGGATGCCGGAACACCGCGAGCCGTCGCAGCCGCCCCCGCGCCCGCGGCTGCGACGGCCGGTGTGGATCAGCGCCGCGGGGGCGGCCGCGATCGCGGTGGCGGCGATCGGGGCCGCCCGGGTGCGGCCGGCCTGGTATGCGGAGCGGCTCGCGCCCGGAGATGCCGCCGTCGTCGACCGCGACGCGCGGCGGCTGGTGACGACGGTCGCCGGCCTCCGCGCCGCGGCGGGCCAGCCGGGACCGTGGGGCGTCGCCGTCCGGGAGCCGGAGGTCAACGCCTGGCTGGCCGTCGACCTGCCGCGGAACCACGCCGCGGCCCTGCCGGACGGCTGGTCGGAGCCGCGGATCCGCCTCGAGCCCGGCCGGATCCGGGTGGCCGCGCGGACCATGGTCGGGCCCTTCTCCGCGCCGGTGAGCTGTGACGTCGAGGTGCGGCTGCGGGCCGTCAACCAGCTGGAATGCGCGGTCGCCGCCGCCTGGCTCGGTGCGATTCCGCTGCCGTCCGGGCCGTTCGTGCACCGCCTGGCGGCCCTGCTCGGCCGGCTCGGCTTCGTCACGGAGCCGCGCCGACTGGACGGCCGGCCCGTGGTCGTGGTTTCCTTGGGCGGCCGCGGCGTCGCCCTCGAGGGACTGTCCGTGGAATCCGGCGAGCTCGTGGTCGCCGGCACGACGGAGCAGCCGCGATGACGAGACTCACGTTCCTGGGCGCCGCGGGCGTCGTGTCGGGATCGCGTCACCTCGTGGAGACGTCGGCCGCCCGGGTGCTCGTCGACTGCGGCCTGTTCCAGGGGGAGAAGGAGCTCCGCGAGCGAAACTGGGAGTCGTTCGCCGTGCCCCCCGGCACGATCGACGCGGTCGTGCTCACGCACGGCCCCATCGACCACTCGGGCGACCTGCCGCGGCTGGCCCGGGAGGGCTTTCGCGGCCCGGTGATCACGTCGCCGGCCACGGCCGACCTCCTGGGCCTGCTGCTCTACGACTCGGCGAAGTGCCAGGCGGAAGACGCGCTCTACGCCAACCGCAAGGGCTACGCGAAGCACAAGCCGGCGCTGCCGCTCTACGAGGAGCGCGACGTGGACCGCGTGCTCAGGCTCGTGAGGAAGGTGCCGCGCGAGGAGTGGTTCGAGCCCGCGACCGGGATTCGCTGCCGGTTCCACGAGGCCGGCCACATGCTCGGCAGCTCGTTCGTGGAGATGGAGGCCCGCGACGCGGCCGCCGGGACCACCCGGATCGTGTTCTCGGGCGACGTCGGCCGCTTCGACGCGCCGCTCTACAAGGATCCCGTCTCGCCGCCCCCCTGCGACTACCTCCTGCTCGAGAGCACCTACGGCGACCGCGACCACACGCCGTCGCGGCCGCTCGACGAGCTCGAGGCGGCCACGAAGGAGGCGCTGGCCCGCGGCGGGATGATGCTCGTGGCTTCGTTCGCGATCGGCCGCTGCCAGCAGCTCGTCTATCTGCTGCGCACGCTCATCGCCGCCGGACGGCTGCCCGAGATCCCGATCTGGGTCGACTCGCCCATGGCCGTGGACGCCATGGAGATCTTCCGCCGGCACGGGCTGGAGCACGACTTCAGCGAGGCGCAGCTCGAGGGCGTGGCCGAGTCGCTCGCCAGCCCGTTCGTGAGGATGGCCAAGACCGCCACCGAGTCGAAGGCCATCAACGCCCACGACGGCCCCGGCATCGTCATCGCCTCCAGCGGCATGATGAACGGCGGCCGGATCCTCCACCATCTCGCCCGGCGGCTGCCCGATCCGCGGACCACGGTGCTCGTGGCCGGCTACCAGGCCACCGGCACCCGCGGCCGCGCGCTCGTGGACGGTGCGAGGTTCCTCAAGATCCACGGCCGCGACATCCCGGTGAAGGCGGCGGTGCGCAAGGTCGACGCGCTCTCCGGCCACGCCGATCGGCCGGAGATCGACCGCTGGCTGGGACCGCTCGCGCCGCCGAAGCGGACCTTCCTCGTGCACGGCGAGCCGCCGGCGGCCCGCGGCATGGCGGAATTCCTCCGCGACCGGCGGGGCTGGGAGACCGCGCTCCCCGCCATCGGCGACACCGTCGAGTTGGACGGCTGACGGCCGGCCCCTACAACGAGGGCACCCCCAGGACATCCGGCGAGGCAGCGAGCCCATGAGCAGGAAACCTCACGCGCGGCGCGACGAGCCGGTCCGGCCCAAGGCCTGCCCCATCCTGCCCGACACCGTACTCGGCGACGACGTGGCGCTCGTCGCCGAGAACATGGAGCGGATCCTCACCTCGCCGAGCTACCTGCTCGCGCAGGACGACCCCGCGCTGCTCTCCAAGGTGGAGATGCGGGGGGTGCGGATGCTGCTGGAGCTCGGCAAGCCGGAACTGGCGCTGCAGGCCGACAACATCGAGTCGACCGTCATCGTGTTCGGCGGCACGCAGATCGTGGAGCGGGCGGCGGCCGAGCGCCGGCTGTTCGAGGCCCAGCGGGCGGCGCAGGCGAGCCCCGGCGACCGCCGGCTCCAGCGCGAGGTCGAGCGGAGCCAGCGGCTGCTCGAATTCACGAGGTACTACGACGCGGCGCGGGAGTTCGCCCGCATCGTGTCGATCGACAACCAGTGCGAGGACCAGCGCGACTACGTGGTGGTCACCGGCGGCGGCCCGGGGATCATGGAGGCCGCCAACCGCGGGCCCTGCGACGTGGGCTGCAAGTCGATCGGACTCAACATCAAGCTGCCCGCCGAGCAGCAGCCCAACCCCTTCATCACCCCCGAGCTCTGCTTCCAGTTCAAGGATTTCGCCCTGCGGAAGTTCCACTTCATCCTCCGGGCGGCGGCGGTCGTGCTCTTTCCCGGCGGCTTCGGCACGCTCGACGAGATGTTCGAGACGCTCACGCTGCGGCAGACCCACCGCATGCAGCCGGTGCCGATCATCCTCTTCGGCCGCGACTACTGGTCGAAGGTGATCGACTTCCAGCATCTCGCCGACACCGGCGTGATCGCCGACCGCCACCTCGACCTGTTCACGTACGCCGAGACGCCCGAGGAGACCTGGCAGCAGATCCTCGACTTCCACGCCCGGCATCCGGCCAAGGGCGAGTCGTGACGCCGCGGCCGCGGACGGCGCTGGTGATCGGCGGCACCGGGAGGATCGGCCGGGCGGTGGTCGCGGCGCTTGCCGCCGAGGGCTACGACGTGGCGGTGCACTGCCACGCGGCCCTGCCCGCGGCCCGTGCGCTGGCCGCCGCGCTCGGCACGCCGAGCCTGGCGGTCACGGCCGACCTCCGCGAGGAGGGGGCCTTGCGGGCGCTCGTGCACCGCGTGGCCGACCACTTCGGCCGGCTCGACGCGGTCGCGCTGTGCGCCCGCCGCCGCGTGGCCACGCCGCTCGACGAGGCCACGGCCGCCGACCTGCGGCTGCACTTCGACGTCAACGTGGCCGGCGGGTTCGTCGTGGCCCAGGAGGCCGCCGCCGTCATGGCCGGGCAGGAGACCGGGGGCACGATCGTGTTCGTCACCGATCCGCCGGACCTGCCCGCGCTGCCCGGCGACGCGGCCCACCGCGCGAGCCGCGCGGCGGTCTCCGGCCTGGCGGGGGCGCTGGCCGCCGAGGTCGCCGCGCGGCACGCGCGGGTGCGGGTGGCCCGCGTCGAGGCCGGTCCGGACCCCGCGGCGGCGGCCGCGGCGGTCGTGGCGGCGGTCACGGCAGGCGGAGCGTGAACGTCGTGCCGACGCCCAGTTCGCTCTCCACGTCCACGCTCCCGCCATGGGCCTTCGCGATGTGCTTCACGATCGCCAGGCCCAGGCCCGTGCCCCCGAGCTTGCGGCTGCGGGCCTTGTCGACGCGGTAGAACCGCTCGAACAGCCGGGGCAGATGCTCGGCGGCGATGCCGCAGCCCTCGTCGCCGACGCGGATCACCGCCTCGCCCTCGCGGGCGGCCGACAGCCGCACCGCCTTGCCGGGCTCGCTGTACTTGAGGGCGTTGTCGACGAGGTTGATCACCGCCTGCTCGAGCAGCGGGGCGTTGACGTCGGCCGTGACGTCGGGCGGGCAGTCGATCTCCAGGCGGACCGACCGCTCGGCCGCCCGCGGCCGGCACTCGTCGGCCACGGCCGCGAGCACGTCGGCCAGCCGCTTCGATTCCAGGGGCAGCGAGCCGGCCGCCTGGCTCTGCTCGAGTCGCGACAGCGCCAGGAGATCCTCGATGATCGCGGCCAGGCGGTCGGCCTGCCGGCCGATGATCTCCAGGAACCGCTGGCGGTCGTCGGGATCCTCGGCGGCCCCGTCGAGCAGGGTCTCCACGAAGCCTTTGATCGACGCGATGGGCGTCTTGAGCTCGTGCGAGACGTTGGCCACGAAGTCGCGGCGCACGCGCTGGAGCCGCTGGATGTCGGTGACGTCGTCGAGCACGATCACGGCGCCGCCCTGCGCCGACACGTCGCGGAGCGCCGAGCCGCGCAGGCGGATCGTCCGCTCGGTCTCGCCGTGGATCACGATGTCGTCCTCGACCGGCTCGCGGCAGTCGATCGCCTCGAGCGCGAACCGCCGCAGGTCGGGGTTGCGGACGGCCTGCTGGAGCGGGTGGCCGAGCACCTCCTCCACCTCGACCCCGAGCAGGTCGGCGGCGGCCCGGTTGATGCCGACGATCCGCTGGCCCGCGTCGATCGCCAGCACGCCCTCGATCATGTTGCCGAGCACCGCCTCCTGCTGCGTGTCCTGCCGGCCGATGAGCCGGCCGCGCTCCAGGAGCTGCTCGCGCAGGCCGCCGAGCGCGCCTGAGAGCTCGGCCACCTCGGCCACGTCGGAGGCGGGAAACGCGGCGTCGACGTCGCCGCTGGCCAGGCTCCAGGCCGCACGGCCGAGCTGCTCGATGGGCCGCGCGGCGCCGCGGGCCACGGCCCAGCCCGCCGCCGCGGCGATCGCGCCCACGGTGAGGCAGCCGGCGAACAGCCGCCGCTGCGCCGCCGCGAGGCCGGCGTCGGCGGCGGCCGTGTCGGCGCTCGCCAGGATGATCGCCCGCGGTGCCCCGGCCGGGCCGTGCGGCACGGCGACCGAGAGGCGGCGCTTCCCGGTGGCCGGGTCGAGGCCGCTGGCCGCGGCGCTGCGGCCGGCGCGGGCCGCGGCGACGATCATGCGCGTGGCCGGCGCGGAGGGCCGCGGCGCCGAGGGGCGGCCCTCGTCGGCGGTGGAGGCCAGCACGTCGCCCGAGTCGGCGAGGAGTTCGAGCCTGACGTCGGGCCCGGGCCGCTGGTCGCGGGCGCGGGCGGCGAACTCCGCGGCGTCGATGACGCCGTCGGCCGTCGCCAGCCGCGCCGCCACGGTCGTGGCAGCGTCGGTCAGCCGCCGCTGTTCCGCCGCGTCGGCGAGGTGGGCCATCTGCACCGATCCGAGCCAGGTGCAGCCGGCCACGACGGCCGCGACGAGCGAACACCAGCCCGCGAACAGGCGCCAGGCGAGGCGGGTGCGGGGCATGCGACGACCGGGATGCGGTGGACTAGGCCCGGAACCGGTAGCCCACACCGCGGACCGTCTCGATGTAGGACTCGTGTTCGCCGAGCTTCTTCCGCAGCCCGGCGACCTGCACGTCGACGGACCGCTCGGTGACAGGATAGTCCTCCCCCTTCACCGCGTCGACGATCTGCGTGCGGGTGTAGGCCCAGCCGGGCCGGCGGGCCAGGAAGAGCAGCAGCGCGAACTCCGTGTAGGTCAGATCGAGCGGCGACCCGGCGATCGTGGCCTCGCGGCGACCGGGGTGGATCGCCAACTCGTGCACCGCGATCGTGGTCTCGAGCTCGGACTGTCGCCGCGACTCGTTGCGGCGGAGCAGGGCGCGGATCCGCGCGGTGAGCACCTTCGGGCTGAAGGGCTTGGCGATGTAGTCGTCGGCCCCGCGCTCGAGCCCCGCCACCACGTCGGTGTCCTCGCCCTTGGCCGTGAGCATCACGATCGGCACGTCGCGGGTCTTGGGCTCGGACTTCAGCCGGCGGCAGACCTCCAGTCCGTCGACGGCCGGCAGCATGAGGTCGAGCACGATCAGGTCCGGCGGCTCGCGGCGGGCCGACTTGAGGGCGTCCTCGCCGGTGCCCACGCACTCGACCTGGTAGCCGTGCTTGACGAGGTTGTAGCGCACGAGTTCGAGCAGATCCTCCTCGTCGTCGACGACGAGGATCCGGGGTCCGGCCGGCGCGGCGGTCGACTTGGCCATCGGATTCACGGATCGCAGCCTAACGGTCCGCCACCCAGCGGTAAAACGTGAGGAATTTGTGAGCCCGACAGGCCGGCGGGTCGTGCTTAACCGCGGCGGTGCAGGACGGGTACGGGAGCAACGCACCACCGGTCGTGAAACCCTCGTTCCCGGGTGCCGGGACGGGCCGATTCCCGACCCACTCGAGTGACGACGGCAGCCACTCGCGGGGATCGCCGGGCGATGACAGACAGTGTCGGTTCGCGCCTGTGGGCTGCGCGCTCTTCTCATGCAGTTCTCACACTTCTCTGACGAAAAGCTCACGGACGTGAGAGAGAGTGCCTCGGTCCGCATCAGCCGGAGAGTGTGTCGCCCCAAGCCGCCACGATCCACGCCAGCTGCTCTCACAGAGCCTTCAGCCATGAAACCGGCCTTGTTTATCGCCTCAAACACGGGAGTTTCGTGATGGCACACCGATCTCGGCATGTCGAGCGACTGGCACAGCGAGCGCTGATCTGCGGGGCATTGACCGAGGACGCTCTCGCCACCGCCCTTGCGGGACTGATCAATCGTGATCCCGCGGCGGTGGCTACATCACTGGCGATCACCGTACCGATCACTGGAGTCGTGGCCGACATGGAAGCGGAGTGTCTGGCCATCCTCGCATCAAACGATGTGGTCGCCGCCGACCTCCGCTTCGTGCGTGCGGTCCTGCGGCTGGCCGGTGATCTCGAGAGCATCGCGGAAGTCAGCCACTCGGCGGCCAGGCACGCTCATGACGCCGTGACTGCAGGCCCCCGCGAGATTCCGACTGCGATGCTGGTTGTGGGCGCGCTGACGATTGACATGGTCCACGATGTGGTGGCAGCCGTGGCTTGCCGTGACTTACGGCTGGCTCACGATGTCGTTCGCCGCCATGCGGCCGTCCGCAGGAGTCGAGGCGAGGTGTGGCGCTGGACCATCCGGCGCGTTCAATCGGGCCGCTCCGGTGGGGATGGTTCCTTGCACGTGGGATGGATCGCGCGAAACCTCGAGGACATTGCGGCAATCGCGGCGAGCACGGCCGTGGATTTTCTGTCGACGACGGAGAATTGGCCTATCTTCAGGGATGGGAGCGAAGATGCCGATGAGCTGCGGCCCGCGCCGGTCCTCTGGTAGCCGAAGATGACGCGGACGAACGGCGATGGGAGTCACCGCCGGCACCACCACGTGCGCGTGCGCCGCTGGATGAGGGCGCGGGAGACGGTCATCACGAACGCTGCGAGCGTGAGCGCCCAGGTGCCCGGCTCCGGCACGCTGGCCATCACGGGCACGCCCACTCCACCGAGCGAGCCCAGGCTCGCCGCGGGCAGATACGACGGCGTGCCGTAGAGCCCCGTGCCGTTGAGCAGCGAGATGTCGGTCGAGTTCACGTCGCCC
>JBJTIV010000395.1:0-5986 GCA_046095145.1 Planctomycetaceae bacterium | reverse complement strand
GGCGCAGATGCCCATGGGTGGCATGGGCGGCATGGGCCAGGGTGGCATGGGCATGGGGGGCATGGGTATGGGCGGCATGGGCGGCGGCGCGCAGGCGACTGGCGGTGGCGCGGGCCGAGCTGCCGTGGGCATCTGCTGGGTCGCCCGCGAGGTGTACGGCGCATTCGATCCGCGCTGGGTCGAGTTTCGCACGTGGATGACCGTCGACGCGCCACGGTGGCTGCGGGACGGCTACGCGGCACACGGCGAGGCCGTCGCCGACTGGATTCATGATCGTCCCGCGGCCCGCCGACTCGTGCGGGTCGGCATGGATTCGGTGATCGACGGCCCCGATGGCAGTTCGGGCGGACAGTTCCAGGTCGGTCCGCTGCCCGAGGCCGATGGCTCGTTCGTCGTGCCGGCCGGCCGGCAGAGGACGTTTCGGTTCGCCACGGTGTGCCTCGAGTACGGCAAACCGGAGCCCTCGGCCCGCATGCCCTACAAACTCGTGGCCCTCGAGTCGTTCTCTCACGACCCGCGGCTCCCCGTGGTCATGGCGGCGCTCGCCGCCGGGCAGGTGTCGCAGAAGGCGGCCCAGGCGGCCGCCTGGCACATCGCGAGCGGATTGTCGTGGGAGCGTCTGGCGGCCGAGATGATCGATCACGCCGGCGGTGTGCCGGACGAGCCCTACTTCGCCCCCGCCGAGCTCGTGGCGGCTCACGGCCTCGTCGCCGAGGCGGAGCGGACGGCAGTTCCCGCCTCCGAGGCCGCGTCCCTGACCGACCGCTGAGCGGATCGTCGGCCAGCCGTCGCACCCTCGCGAGCCGCCCGGCCCGCGCGGTGCGGTACGCCCGCCACGCAGGACACGTGCCGTCGCTCCGGCCATCGTGTACAACGCTGGACATCCGGTCGCAGTCGCGACGGGCAGGGCGTTCGACGGAGGATGGACGACGTGACGACCGAGCGGACTGGTGGCACGGCCGCCGACGACGTGGTGGTCGAGGCCCGCAACCTCTCGAAGACCTACCGTGACTTCTGGGGTCGCAGCAAGAAGGTGGCCCTCAAGCCGCTGGACCTCGAAATCCGCCGGGGCGAGATCTTCGGGCTCCTGGGGCCGAACGGTTCCTGCAAGACCACGACGCTCAAACTGCTGCTCGGCCTGATCTTCCCCACGTCGGGCGAGGCGCGGATCTTCGGCCGCCCGGCCACCGACGTCACCAAGAACGAGCGCATCGGCTACCTGCCCGAGGAGTCGTACCTCTACAAGTTCCTCGACGCGGAGGAGACGCTCGACTTCTACGGCCGGCTGTTCGACATGTCGCCCGAGGAGCGGTCCCGGCGGGCCGCGCTGCTCATCGAGATGGTGGGCCTGCAGCGCGACCGCAAGCGGCAACTCCGCGAGTATTCCAAGGGCATGACGCGGCGCATCGGCGTGGCGCAGGCCCTGATCAACGATCCGGAACTGGTGCTGCTCGACGAGCCCACCAGCGGGCTCGACCCGATCGGGACCCGGGAGATGAAGGACCTGATCGTGGACCTCAAGGCGCGGGGCAAGACCGTCATCATGTGCTCCCACCTGCTCGCCGACGTCGAGGACGTGTGCGACCGGATCGCGGTGCTGCACCAGGGCGAGCTCAAGGAATTGGGCCGCGTGGAGGACCTGCTGCGGGTCACCGACGTGACGCAGATCCGCGCCCGGTCGCTGCCGGCCGCGGCCCGCGACGAGATCCGGGCCGTGCTCGCGCGGCACGGGGCGGACGACGTCGAGATCGGCAATCCGCGGACCACGCTCGAGGACCTGTTTCTCGAGGTGGTGCGCGACGCCCAGGCACGGCCGGGCCGCCGGGCGCACGCCGGCCGCGGGCCGGCCGACGGCCCGGGACCCGGGTGAACCCGCGCCATGGTGCTCGAGGAGGACATCCCGCGGTTCACCGCCTGGATCGGGCCGGCCCTGCTGCAGTTCCTGGCGGCGGTCGGCACGGCGACGCTCGTCGCGGCCGCGGCCGCGTGGATCGTGCAGGCACTGGCCGTGGGGCCGCTCGCGGCGGGTGACCGCGTCTACCGCGGCATCCTCACGGGCTGCGCCGACCTCGCGGGCACGTCGTTCCGCCGCGTGTGGGCGCTGGCCCGGCTCGCGGTGCAGGAGTCGCTGCGGCGCAACGTGCTCGTCGCGCTCGCGGTGTTCGCGCTGGTGCTCCTGTTCGCCGGCTGGTTTCTCGACCCGGCCAACCCGAATCCCGGCAAGCTCTCCATGGGCTTCGTGCTCGGGGTCACGAACGTGCTCGTCTGCCTGGTGACGCTGCTGCTGGCCGTCTTCAGCCTCCCGGCCGACATCAAGTCGCGGGCCATCCAGACCGTGACCACCAAGCCGGTCCGCACCGCGGAGATCGTCCTCGGTCGCACGCTGGGCTTCGCGGCCATCGGCACGGCGCTCCTGGCGATCATGGGCGCGGCGGGCTGGGCGTTCGTCGTGAGGACGGTGGCCCACGGTCACGCGCTCGAGGCCGACGACCTCCTGGAGGTGTCGGACACCGCGGGGGCCGTCACGGGGGCCACGGGCCGCACGAGCCTCGATCGCGGCCACCGCCACCGGGTGACGCTCGACGCGGCGGGCGCGGGCGTGGCCGAGACCGAGCAGGGTCACCGCCACCGCGTCGCGCGGACCGCCGACGGCCGCTACGCGGTGGGCCCGGCGGAGGGCCTGCTCGAGGCCCGGCGGCCGCTCCGCGGCACGCTGCGGTTCCTCGACCGCGACGGCCGGCCGAGCGCCAAGGGCATCAGCGTCGGCGCCGAGTGGGCGTATCGGCAGTACATCGAGGGGGGCACGGCGGCGGCGGCGATCTGGACCTTCGCCGACGTGACGGCGGCGGAGTTTCCCGACGGATTGCCGCTGGAGATGATCGTGCGGGTGTTCCGCACCCACAAGGGCCGCATCGAGGACGGCATCCACGGCACGGTGCAGCTGCGGAACCCGGTCACGAACCTCCGCAGCCAGGCCTTCCCGATCGTGGCGCGGGAGTTCACGATCGAGACGCTCCGCGTGCCCCGGAAGCTCGAGGCGGTCCTCGCCGACGGGGGCGTGCGCGAGATCGACCTGTTCGCCGACCTGGTCGCCGACGGCCGCATCGAGGTGTGGCTGCAGTGCCTGGAGCCGGGGCAGTACTACGGCGTGGCGCAGGCCGACTTCTTCCTGCGGGCCGGCGATGGATCGTTCACCCTCAATTATGCCAAGGGCTGCCTGGGGATCTGGTTCGCGATGCTCGTCATCACGGCGCTCGGGGTGATGTTCAGCACGTTCCTCGCCGGCCCGGTCGCCTTGCTCGCCGCCCTGGCGGTCGTGCTCGTGGGCCACTTCCGCGGCTTCATCGCCCGACTGTTCGAGAGCCAGGTGACGGGGGACACCACGATCCAGCCGGGCGGCGGCCCGATCGAATCGCTCGTGCGGATGGCCACGCAGGAGAGCATCACCGTGGCCTGGGACCCCACGCCCGCCGCCCAGGTGATCAAGGCCGCCGACACGCTCCTCCTGGCCCCCGTGCGGCTCGCGGCCGAGGTCTTTCCCTCGCTGGCGGCGCTGGGCACGGGAGACTTCGTGGCCGAGGGCTTCGACATTCCGCTGGATCTCGTCGCCGCGCACGGCGTGGAGGCCGCCGGCTTCGTGATCGCGTTCTGCATCGCCGGAGCCTTCTGTCTCCGGGCCCGGGAGGTGGCATCATGACGGCTGCACGCGACTCCTCGCCGCAGGTCTGGCTCGGAATCCGGCCGGCGACGCTCGCCTGCCTCGTGGCGATCGCGGTGCTGCTCGTGCCCTTGTCGCTGCTCTCGCAGCCGTCCGACGCGGAAAGCCCGGGCGGGAAACTCGCCCGGCTGCGGAGCGACTACGGCCTCTCGCAGGCCGACCTCGGCGACATCGACCCGGCGGGCGAGACGATCCGCTTCGCGACCCTCGGGCTCAAGAACGTGGCGGTCGCGCTGCTCTGGGACCGGGCCAACCATTTCAAGAAGGTGGAGGACTGGACGAGCCTCTCGGCCACGCTCGAGCAGCTCACCAAACTGCAGCCCAACTTCTACTCGGTCTGGGACTTCCAGGCGCACAACCTGTCCTACAACATCTCGGTCGAGTTCGACGACTACCGGGACCGCTACGCCTGGGTCATGAAGGGCATCGAGTTTCTCCGCGACGGCATCGCGCTCAACCGCCGGGAGCCAAGGCTGCTCGGCCGCATGGGCTGGTTCATCGGCCAGAAGATCGGCAGGTCGGACGAGAAGAAGCAGTTCCGCCGGCTGTTCAAGGCCGATGACGACTTCCACGAGCGCGACCGTCCGGGCCGCACGCTCCCGGAGCGCGACAACTGGCTGGTGGCGCGGGAGAAGTACCTCGCGGGCGAGGCGCTCGCCGACTCGGGAGTGCCGCTCAAGACCACCGCGCTGATCTTCCACAGCGAGCCGATGATGACGGCCATCAACCACGCCCGGGCGCTCGAGGAGGACGGCGTCTTCGGCAGCGCCGCCCGCGACGCCTGGACGCTCGCCGGCGAGGAGATGCGACGCTTCGCGCTCCGCGAGATTCCCACGAGTTGGGACGTGCCCATCCGCCTCGGCCTGCGGGAGGAGGAGGAGGCGCGGGCCGCGCGGCTGGCGGCGCAGCTCGAGACTCTCCTGCCAGGCGCGTTCGCCGACCTCCAGCAGCGGCGCCGCGACGCGCTGCCGCCCGACCAGCGGGCCGCCGTCGACGTGCCGGCGGCCGAGCGCACCGCGGAGCAGCAGAAGCTGGCGGCGGAGGCCGACGCCGCCCTGCAGGTGACCTGGCCGCAGGTGGCCCGCGAGGCACCGGCCGAGGTACGGGACGAGGCGCTGCGGCTGGCCCGGGAGCACGACGAGGCCCGGGAGACGGCCACGATCATCGAGCGCTAGCGCGACACCGTGAACTTCGACTTCTGGCGGGCCACGTGCGAGGCCGAGGTCACGACCCCGGCGCTCGAGTTTCGCGAGCAGTCCTGGCTGGCGGACCGCGAATATCGCGGTGCCCGGCTCCAGGCGGCGAAGGCGGCGTACGAGAAGGCCTTCGCGGCCTGGCGGCAGGTGCTCGACGCCGCGCCGCGGCTCCGCAACGACCAGATCACGGCCGACGACACCGCCGAGATGGTGGGCCGCTACCGGAAGGTGCTCGAGCAGCTCGACGAGCCGTTCCCGAAACCCTTCATCCTCCAGGACATGCTCGACAAGGCCGCCCCTGGCACCGCTGAATAATCCGGATCCGACACGCTCCGCAGCCGCTCCGGTGGATCGAGGTTGCCCGTGCCGTCGAGCCGGCGTAGGTGGCCAGCGCAGCCTGGAAGGCGTCGCGCAGGCACCTCCGAGTGAGCGAAGGGCAGGATGCCCGCAGCGAACGTCCGGACGAGATGGCACGGGCAACCGCGCGCGTCAGGTGCGCCGCACGAGGAGCTTGTCGATTCGCCTCCCGTCCATGTCCACGACCTCGATCACCAGGCCGTTCCACGTGAGCGCGTCGCCGGCCGTGGGGATGCGTTCGAGTTCCGCGAGCACGAGGCCCGACACGGTCGAGTAGTCGCGCGGGCCCGGCTCGAGCTTCACGCCGAGCCGCTGCACGAGATCCTCGACGCCGGCCCCGCCGTCGACGAGCCACGAGCCGTCGTCCCGGCGCGTGAAGGCCGCGGCCTCCTCGCGCCGATGCTCGTCGTGGATCTCGCCGACGAGCTCCTCGAGCACGTCCTCGAGCGTCACGAGCCCCTCCGTGCCGCCGTACTCGTCGAGCACGATGGCGAGCTGGTTCTTCTCGGTCTGGAAGAGCTCGAGCAGCCGGTCGAGTGGCATCGTCTCAGGCACGAACAGGGCCCGGTGCAGCATCTTCCGCAGTTCGAACGGCCAGCCCATCCACGAGTGCCGCAGCACGTCCTTCATGGAGACGTAGCCGAGGATGTGGTCGAGCGAGCCCTCGTAGACGGGGAGCCGGGAGTAGCCGGCCATGGCGACGGCGCCGGCGACC
>JBJTIV010000394.1:0-2085 GCA_046095145.1 Planctomycetaceae bacterium | reverse complement strand
GTTCCCCGGTCGCGCGGGCCACGGACACGAGCGCGTAGGCACGGTTCTCGGGGCCGGCGATCGCCCTGGCCGCCTGGCCCGCCTCGGCGAGCAGCGCCTGCGCGGCGGCCGCGTCGCCGGTCTGGCCGCGGACGGTGGCGGCCACCGCGAGAGCCTCGGCCTTGGGACGGTCGGCGGCCGACCGGGCCAGCTGTTCGAGCGCCTCGGCCGTCGCGGAGGCGTCCTTGGCCAGCCCGGCCGTGAGGTATCCGGTGGCCACGGCGGCGAGCGACTCGGGCCGGAATCGTTCGTCGATCTCGTCGGCCAGTCTGCCGGCGTCCGCCAGCACGCCGCGGGCGCTCGTGGCGTCGGCCAGCCCGGTCGACTTCGCGCCGTAGATGCCGCCCGCCTCGGCGAGCATGCGGCAGCGGATCACCGGGTCGTCGATCGCCGGCAGCAGCCGGCGGGCCTGCGCGAGCACGTCCTTCGCGGTGGCCCGTTCGCCGACGGCCGCGTAGACCTCCGCGATGTCGACGATGATCGGTCCAGCGACCGCCGGATCGACCGCCGCCGCGTCGTCGCCGGCCCCCGACGGGGCCGCGAGCAGGCCGCGGGCCTGCGACAGGGTCTGGGAGGCGCCCGCACCGTCGGTCGCCCGGGCCTGCAGCCGGGCCACCGTCACGAGCTCACGGGCCCGGCGCTCGGGAGTCTTCTCGGCCAGCGCCCGATCGCGCAACTGCTGGATCGTGAGCGCCGTCCGCTTCTTCCGTCCGCCGCAGCCGGTCGCGGGCCGCACGCAGGCGAGGGCCACGGCCAGGATCGCGATGGCGCGGACGGATCGCGGCAGGCGCATCGACGGGCTCCGGGCGGGGGGGCCGTTCAGAACTTGAGTCGGGCGCGGGCCAGCCGCGCGTGGGTCTCGGCCATGAGGTCGTCCTCGGCGGCCTCGTCCTCCGCCTCGTAGGTGGCCGAGAAGCGGAGGAAGGCGCCGCAGTCGTCCCACGGCACGGTCGAGACCGACAGGTCGTGGATCAAGAACTGGCCGGCGTCCTGCGCCGAGGCGAACACGCGGTCGCCGGCCCCCTTGGGCGCCCGCGTGTAGAGGAAGTAGGTGCCGCCGGGCATCTCGCAGTCGAAGCCCACCGCCCGCAGCACGCCCACGAGCTTCTCGAGCCGGCGCCGGTACTTCTCCCGCACGCGCCGGGGGATCTCGGGATCCGCCAGCGCCGCGGCCCCCGCCTTCTGGATCGCCATGAACTGCCCGGAGTCGCAGTTGTCCTTCACGTCGGCGAAGGCGCGGACGATCCGCTCGTGGCCGCATACCCAGCCCAGCCGCCAGCCGATCATGTGGAAGCCCTTCGACATCGAGTGCACCTCGACGCCGACCTCCTTGGCGCCGTCGACCGACAGGAAGGAGAGCGGCTCGTCGTCGTAGGAGAGCATGATGTGGGCCGCGTCCTGCACGACGACGATCCGGTGGCGGTGGGCGAACTCGACCACCCGCCCGTAGAACTCCCGCGTGGCGGTCTTGCCCGTGGGGCTGTTGGGGTAGCAGAGCACGAGGAGCTTCGCCCGCTCGAGCACCTCGGCCGGGATGCCCTCGAGATCGGGGAAGAAGTCGTGCTCCGGCACCAGCGGCAGGCGGTGGACGGCGCCGCCGAACCAGCGGGTGGCGGTGCCGGCCACGGGGTAGCCCGGCACCGTCATGAGCGTCACGTCGCCGGGATCGATGAACGCCGCCGGCAGCATGGCGTAGGCCGTCTTCGAGCCGATGCAGTGGTTGACCTCCGTGACGGGGTCGAGCGCCACGCCGAACTCGCGCCGCATGAAGGCGGCCACCGCCTCCTTGTAGGCCGCGATGCCGTTGTCGGCGTAGCCGCGGTTCTCGGGGCGGTCGATCTCCCGCCGCATCACGGCCCGCACGCTCTCCGGTGCCGGCTCGTCGTTCTCGCCGATCCCGAAGTCGAGCATCCGCCGCTCCGGGTGCTCGGCCAGGGCCTGCCGCTTGGCCCGCTTGATGAGCTCGAACTTGTAGATCTCCGTGCCCTTGCCGAACCGGGCCCCGCCGATCCGCTCGGCGAACAGGTCCTGGAACCAGGGGTCGGC
>JBJTIV010000393.1:0-10049 GCA_046095145.1 Planctomycetaceae bacterium | reverse complement strand
TCCGCGTGCCGTAGTCCAGGCAGCCGCGGGTGTGGAACTCGCCCACCTTGCCGGTGATGCCCTGGCAGATCACCCGGGTGTCGCGATCGACGAGGATGCTCATGCGTGAGGAGGTGGGGGTGCGGGGTTCAGGCCTTGGCGGCAGCCACGACCTTTTTCGCGGCGTCGGTGAGGCCGTCGGCGAGGATGATCTGGGTGCCACTCGAGGCGAGGATCTCCTTGCCCTCCTCGACCTCGGTGCCCTCGAGCCGCACCACGAGCGGCACCGTGAAGCCGACCGTCCGCGAGGCCTCGACCAAGGCCGTGGCGATCGTCGTGCAACGCATGATGCCGCCGAAGATGTTGACGAGGATCGCCTTCACGTGCTCGTCGGAGAGGATGATCCGGAAGGCCTCGGTGACGGCCTTCACGTCGGCACCGCCGCCCACGTCGAGGAAGTTCGCCGGCTCGCCGCCGTGGAACTTGACCAGGTCCATGGTGCTCATGGCCAGGCCCGCCCCGTTGACCAGGCAGCCGATCGTGCCGTCGAGCTTCACGTAGGACAGGCCCGCCGCCGCGGCCCTGATCTCGGCCGGCTCCTCCTCGGCCTCGTCGCGGAGCGCTGCCACGTCCTTGTGGCGATACAGCGCGTTGTCGTCGAACGTCATCTTCGCATCGAGCGCCACGAGCGTGCCCTCCTTCGTGAGCACGAGCGGGTTGACCTCCAGGAGCGAGGCGTCGAGATGCACGAAGGCCCGGCACAGCGCCTTGAAGAAGGCTTCGGCGTGCCGCCAGCTCGCCGTCGGGAGCCTCAATTTCGAGGCCAGGAGCCGCGCCTGCCAGCCGGCCAGGCCGCGGTCGGGATTGAAGGGCTCGGAGAGGATCAGCTCCGGCGTCTGGGCAGCCACCTCCTCGATGTTCACGCCACCGGCGGTGCTGGCGATGAGCACGGGCGAGCCCACCCGGCGGTCGATGAGCACGGCGCAGTAGAGCTCGCGGTCGATCGCGCAGCCGCTCTCCACGAACACCTGCCGCACGACCTGCCCCTCGGGGCCGGTCTGGATCGTGACGAGCGTCCGGCCGAGCAGGCCCTCGGCGATCCGCCTGGCATCGGCGGCGCTCTTCGCCAGTTCCACGCCGCGCTGCTCGGAGCCCCGCACCTGTCCCTTGCCGCGGCCGCCGGCGTGGATCTGGGCCTTGACCGCGCACACGGGCGTGCCGAGCGCCGTAAACGCCGCGGCCGCCTCGTCGGCCGTGCTGGCCGGAGCAGGTCCTTGGCCTGAAACTCGTGGATCTTCATGGTGGCGAATATCCCACGAACCGTGCCGCCTGCAAGCCGCAGCGGTGCCGGCCGCGGGAGGTCAGCCCACGAGCGCCGGGTCGGCCCGCTCCTTCTGCATCCGCTGCCGCCAGTAGGGCGTGGTGCACAGCAGGAGCTTGCCCGTGCCCTCGTAGGAATACGCCAGCTTCTGGCCGGAGAGCCAGGAACTCACGAACGACCTGGCCGGCCGACGCACCCGCATGCGGACGCCCGCCGTGCGGGCGATCACGAACGGACCGTCGGCGAGCAGGCGGTCGTTCACGAGGTCGACCTCCTGCACCGGTCCGTCGACCGCGAGCACGACCTGGCCGTCCCCCTTGAGCGCGGTCTTGTACCAGAGGAGCCCCTGGTCGGCCCACCAGCTCGTCCACATCGTCTCCCGGTGGACGGAGAGTTTCACCTCGCCGTCGCTCGCCCAGAAACACTTCGTGTCGAGGATCCAGCGCTCGCCGGGGGTGATGCGGAAGATGTGGTAGCCGCCGAGCGTGCTGTCGAGATAGACGCTGCCGGTGCCCTCGTAGCGCGGCCGGAGGAGCGACTCGTCGGAGAACAGCGACACCCACATCGCCTTGAGCGTGGGGAAGGGGACGTCCATGCGGATGGCCCCCTGCATGTGGTTGAGCGCACCCTTCTCGGTGCGCACGTCGTCGTCGTCGAGATCCACGCGGATCCAGCGCATGCCCTCGGTCGACTCCACCTCAAACCGGGCCATGGATCGTGACCTCCGGCCCGCGGGTGATGCCGTCCTTCGTCCAGTCGACGCTCCAGCCGGGAAATGCGACCTGCGGATAGGGCTCCGGGTCGATCGGCCCGGCCGACTCGTGGACCAGGTCGAACTGCCGGTCGGCGCGGATCCGGCCGATGCGACACCACCTGGTCGTGTGCTGCGTCTTGGGATCGAGCCGCATCGTGCCGCCCGGGCCGGCGAACGCGAGGCCGTCGCGGAACGCCTGCCGCACCGCCTCGGTGTCGAACGAGCCCGCCTTCTCGACCGCCTGTTTCCACAGGTGCACGAGACACCAGTCGGGCTCCATCGGGTCGCCGGTGACGCGGTCGCGGCCGAACTCGCGGCGGAAGCCGGCGATCCAGTCTCGGTTGGCCGGCGTGTCGAGGCACTGGAAGTAGCTCGCCAGGCCGTAGTGGCCGACGACCTGTGCCGGCAGGAGGTTCCGCAGTTCGTCCTCGGCGATGCTCGTGGAGACGACCGGCAGCTTCGCGGGATCGACCTTGGCCTCGGAGAGGGCCTGGAAGAGTCCGAGGTTCGAGTCGCCGTTGACCGTGTTCAGCACGCAGTCGGCTCCCGAGGCGGCGATCTGCTTGACGATGGCCGCGAAGTCCTGGTCGCCGAGGGGCCGGTAGGCCTCCCCGACGATCTTCAGGCCCTTCGTGCCCAGGTACTTTTTCGTGACATAGTTCGCCGTCCACGGGAAGACGTAGTCCGATCCCACCAGGAAGAACTTCTTCCGCCCTCCGCCTGCCGGGCTCATGAACCAGTCGAGGGCCGGCAGGAGCTGCTGGTTGGGCAGTTGCCCGCCGTAGACGCAGTACTTCGACGACTCGTTGCCCTCGTACTGCACGGAGTAGAAGAGCAGTTTTCGGAACTCCTCCACGACCGGCAGCACGGCCTTGCGGGCGGTGCTCGTCCAGCACCCGAACAGCGCCACCGCACCCTCCTCCAGGAGCTGACGCGACAGGGAGGCGAACCGCTCCGGCCGCGACCGGGGGTCGGGCGCGCGAAACACGAGCTTCCGGCCGAGGATGCCCCCGGCCGCATTGATCTGCTCGCAGGCGTGGATCTCGACGTCGCGGAGCGACGCCGCGCTGATCGCCAGCGGCCCGGTCTGGGAGTGCAAGAGGCCCAGCGTCACCGTCGGCTGCCGCGGCGGGATGCCCAGCGAGCAGCCCGCAAACAGCGCCGGGGCGAGCGCCCGGGCCGCGCCGAGAGTGGCGGCCACGCCGCTGCCGGTGACGAAGTCGCGGCGGCTGACGGGCCGGTCGACGATGGAGCGGGGCGGCACGTCAGGCATCGTTCATCCGCTTGTAGAGCCCCTCGAAGGCGTCGGCCGAGATGCTCACGTCGCCGCGGAAGGGCTGGTTCATGTCGAAGATCAGATGGATCATCGTGCCCAGGTAGGCCGCCAGGATCCCGCCCAGAATGAGCTGTGAAATGAACCGCATGTCGAACATCCAGCATAGCGCGATGTTGAACACGGCCCCGAGGATCATCACCCACCACATCGAGCCCGGCAGTGACGAGGTCACGGAATTGAGCCGCAGCTGGCGGCACTCGAGAAACTCGTTGAGCTGCCGCAGCGCCTCGGCATGGATGATCTCCTGGGCCGGCGTCTGCGGCTGGAAATCGAGCAGCCGGTCGTGGAAGGCGTTCGCCCGGATCGTGCCCTCCTCCGGGATGATGCCCCGTTGCTGCAGGGGCCAGGCGTACTTGATCACGTAGCGGGTGTAGTCGCGGAGGAGCCAGCGGAGATTCTGGGCATGGGGCTCGGGATACCGCGACACGTCCTCGTAGAGCGCCGCGAGCGTGGCGGCCTCGCGGGCCACGTTGGCGCCGGCGTCGGCCACGTTCTGGTAGGCGGTGACGGCGATCAGGCCGAGCAAGAGGCCGTAGAACACGCAGAAGCAGGAGAGCACGTAGCCGACGATGTCGTTGGAGCCGGGCGTGCGCTTGACGAACTGCCGGAGGATGGGCCGCAGCAGGATCGAACCTGCCCAGTAGAAGCCGACGAAGACGGCGATGAACAGGGCCGAGAGACGCGCCTGCGGCACGTCGTAGAGCCAGTACCAGTTCTCGGGATCGAACATCGCGGCGCGTCCGGGCGCGGATCGGGGAGGGCCAACGCTCGCCGATGGTACCAACGGCCACGCGGCAGTGCAGGAAACGGGGCTTTCCGCCAAAACTGCCCTGAGCGCGCGACCTACCGCACCTCCTCGCCCTCGAGCGCGTAGATGGCCAGGTGCCTGCCGTCGGGGCCCTTGAGCTCGTCGAGCCGGAACGTGCCGGCCACGGCCACGGGCCGGATCGAGAAGTCGGCGGCCCTGCCGGGCACCATGCGCACGACGATGCAGTCGTGAAGGGCGGCGCCGGGGCCGAAGCAGCATTCCATGTTGTCGCGGACGAGCACGAACTGCGTGAGGCCGCTCTGCTGGAAGCTGGGGAGGATGTAGCCGCGGACGCGGATCCGCGTGCCGTCGAGCGCCGTCACCCGCTCGGGCAGCAGGTCGGGCGTGAAGGCCGCGCCCTTCTCCATGTCGAGCTTGATGTCGTCGAAGGTGATCTCGCGCGGGCCGCCCGCGGCGGTGACCCGCACCCGCGGGGCGGCGGCCGCGCCGGTCCGGGACGCGGCGGTCGACGGGGTCGCGGGGGGCCGCGCCGGGCCGCAGCCGCAGAGGACCGCGACGAGCACGAGCAGCGGCCGGGCGTGGCGGGCGGATCCCATCCCTTGTCCCGCGGCGGCGCTCAGCGCCGCTCGGCGGCCTCGAGGTGGTAGAGCACCACGCCGCCGGCGTCGGGGGCGCCGGTCGGCTGCACGCGGAAGCGGCCGGCGATCTTCACGAGCCGCGGCGTGAAGTCGATGCCCCGCGGATCGGCCAGCCGCACGTTGACGCGGTCGGTGATCCGGGGATTGCCGCCGAAGCAGCAGTCGCCCTGATCGCGGACGAGGAGGAACTGCACGATCCCGTGCTGGCGGCTGCCCGGGTACATGTAGCCCTTGAGGAGCACGTCGCGGCCGTCGAGGGCCCGCACCGCGTCGGGCACCGCGTCGGGCGGATCACCCTCGGCGGGCTGCAGGAGCGCGTAGGAGAGCCGCTCGAAGCCGGGGGGCAGTTCGGCGGCGTAGATGGAGGAGAGCCGCACCACGCCGGCGACGAGGGACGTGGCCGCCACGAGCATCGCGCCGATCGCCAGTGGCGTGCCGGTGAGCTCGAGCGGCCGCCGGCGAATGTCGCGCAGGGCCACGAGTCCCAGCACGATCGCCAGCGCGGGCACGACGGCCCGCCACCAGTCGACGAGCGCCAGGGGAGCGAAGGCCGCCAGGGCCGCCGCGGCGAGGGCCACGCCCGAGAGCGCGCGATAGCCGTCGGCGGCTCCCGGCGCCGCGGCGGGGAGCGGCTCGGACCGCGGCGGAGACTCGAACAGACCGGCTGACACTTCTGCCACGTCCTCGACAAGGGGTTCGCTACGCCGCACCGGCCCGGCCCGGCTTGAGCACGGCCCGGACGGCAGCCGCCACGGCCATGACGACGGCGGCCCAGACGGCCCACTTCCACGCCGGAGCGGCCGACGACGGCTTCGGGCCGGCCGGAGACCTGGCTGGCTCGGGCACCGCCCCCGGCACGTCGTCGGTGGCCTCCTCGTCGCCGAGCACCGGCGTGATCCGGGCCACGAGCGCCGAGACGTCGGCCGTGGCCGCCACCGGGGCGGCGCTGGCCGCGCCCCCGTCGGCGCCGTCGGACGCCGCCGGGCGGACCTGGCCCGCGCCGCCGCCGGCGACCACGCCGGCCAGCCCCGCGAGCGTGGCGGCCCGCCGCACCGCCTCCGGATCGATCGCCTCGAGTTCCTTCACGGCCGCGGCCGCCTCGGGCAGTGGGCAGGCCCGCAGGTAGTTGACCACCGGCTCGCGCACGAAGATCGTCTCCTGCGACGCCTCCTTGAAGAGCTGCACGAGCCGCTCGACCACCGACCAGTCCTGCCAGCGCGCCAGATCCGCGATCACGAGGTCGGCGAGCTTCGGCTCCGCGAGCAGGAGCCGCAGGGATTCGAGCACGCGCTCGCGCGGCACGAGGTCCGACTCCTCGCCCAGGAACCGCAGGGCCATGACCGCCGCGTAGGTCTCGGCGAAGGGCACGTCCCGGCCCGCACGCTGGAGGAACAGGCGATCGACGAGGTCGAGCGCGTCGGCGCCGCGCAGGGCGACGTAGCAGGCGATGAGCGCGTCGACACCGCTGCGGGCCTCGGCCTCGTCGGGCCCGAGGTCCTCCCCGACCAGGAGCCGCTCGATCCGGCTCGCGTCGGCGGGGCTGCCGCACACGCCGAGCATCGTGGCGTAGAGCCGGCGCCGGTTGGCCTGCACCTTCGGGTCCTCGACCCAGGCCAGGAGCTGGTCAGGGCGCATGCGGTCCTTGAGCGCCTTGACGTCGGCGTACGGGGCCACGGCGAACTCGTCGTAGGCGTCGCGGGCCAGCGTGTCGTCGGCGTCCTCGAGGTGGTCCTGGAAGAACGCCAGCCGGTCCGGGCCCTTCTCGGGCAGGTCGGCGAGCTTTCCGAGGTACTCGACGGCCCGGTCGCTCACGGGGATCGGGCTCGACCAGATCAGGTTCGGCGGCTCCACGCCGAACATGAGGCACAGCGTGCCGGCCGGCTTGGCGTCGAGCATGACGGTCTCGACCGGCGTGCCCGCGGCGACGAGCTCGGAGCCCTTGAGGGCCTTCACGACCTCGAGCGTCGCCTTCGGCAGCGGCCCCTCGGGCCGCGGCTGGAGGGCCGCGACCGGCGGCGGCTCGACCACCCGGGCGATCACCGCCGCCTGGCTCTGCGCGATCTCCTGGGCGAACGTCAGCGACACGGCCGAACAGAACGGGCAGGCGGTCGCGACACGCGCGGTGGCGAGCAGCAGCACGATGATCGCCGCGGATGGCATGACGTTGCGGATGTGACGCATGCCGAAATTCTACAAGGATTCCCGCGTCGAGCGGCACCCGTGTGCGCATGGCTCGCGGGGCGGCCTTGTGACCCGGAGTCCCCCGGCTGCCGCCAGGGGGCTTGCCTGGCGTCGACGCCGTTTCCGGTTCCGCAAGCCCGGAGCGGACGTGACGGGACTCCGGGCCGTGTCGGCGAGACCGCCCGCGACCAACCTACAACCAGCGGGCGACGTCGGTGCGGTAGGCCGCCAGCGCCGGGATGAGCGCCGCGAGGACGGCGAGCCCCACGAGCAGCGGCACGAGGAGCCACTCGGCCGGCGCGGCCGACAGGAAGCCCACGGCCACGCCGGCCTGCTCGGCCACCCACGGCGCGATCGCGGCCACGATGCCGTGGCCGATCACCCAGCCGGCGAGGCCCCCCAGGCCCGCCAGCACGACCGCCTCGACGAGCACGGCCGCGAGCACCCGGCCGCGGCCGGCTCCCAGGGCCCGCATGATCGCCACGTCGCGGCTGCGCTCCAGTGCCGAACCCACCATGCTCACGAGGATCCCGATGGCCGAGACGATCACCACGAGCGTGGTGACGAGCAGGAGCAGGAGCTCGAGCGGCCGCACGAACAGGTCGAGCAGCTGCCGCATCTCGCGGACGGGCATGGCGGCCTGGGCGTCGCGGCCCTCGTTGAGCGTGCGCGACAGCTCCATGGCCATGAGGTCCGGCGGCAGGCCCGGCGGTGCGGCCGTCTCGACTAGGATCGCCGTCACCTCCCGCTCGGCGAAGGGCAGCAGCCCCGGCGCCGGCGCCGCGGGGTCGGCCGGCGTGCCCTCGGCCACGGGTTTGGCGTGTCCATCCTGGAGGTAGAAGCCCTCCATGTTCACGAACACGCCGCGGTCGACGGGCGTGCCGGTCCGGGCCAGGATGCCGGCGACGCGGAAGGGGTCGTGGATCTTGGTGGCGTCGGCCCCGTGCTGCGGGGCGACGCCGTCACCCACGCCGAGGCCGAGCTTCGCCGCGACCTCGGCGCCGACCACGGCGGCGTAGAGGTCGTCGTCGCGGAAGGCCTCTCCCGCCGCGAACGCGAACAGGCGGCCGTCGCCGCCGGTGAGCCGTTCGAAGAAGCCGCGGTTCGTGCCCACGACGCGATAGCCCCGGTAGTAGTCCCCCATGCAGATCGGGATCGCGGTCCGCACGCTCGAGGCGAACCGGCCGGGCCGGCCGTCGCGGCGGCGCTCCGCCGGGAGGAACTCCTCGTAGAACGCCCAGGGCACGTTCTCGATCGGCCGGCTGATGAGATAGACGCTGTTGAGCACCAGTTGCAGCGGGCTCCCCTTCGCCCCCACGATCATGTTGTAGCCCAGCCCCGCGCCCGACGCGAAGGCCCGCGTGACGACGCCGGAGACGACGAGCGTGGCCACGACGAGCGCCACGCCGAGCGCCAGCGACAGGGCGGTGAGCGCGCTCTGCAGCGGCCGTTGCCGGATCGATCGCCAGGCGATGCCGAGCAGGGTCATGCGTGCGCCGCCGCGCGGTTGAAGTCCTCGAGCCTGAGCCGCCGGGGAAACTCCGCGGCCACGGCCGGGTCGTGCGTGACCACCAGGAGCGCCACGCCCTCGGCGGCGCAGGGGCCGCGCAGCAGGTCGAACACCTGCCGCTGGTGGGCGGCGTCGACGCTCGCCGTGGGCTCGTCGGCGAGCACGGCCCGCGGGCGGTTGGCCAGCGCCCGCGCCACGGCCACCCGCTGTTGCTGGCCCACCGAGAGCTGGGCCGGACGGTGGTGCAGGCGGTGGGACAGGCCCACCGCGGCCAGGAGGTCGGCGGCCCGCCGCCGGTCGGTCCCGGCCGAGCCGAACGACATCGCGACCAGCACGTTCTCGAGCGCCGTGAATCCCGGCAGCAGGTTGAACTGCTGGAACACGAGTCCCAGCGTGTCGGCGCGGAGCCGGTCGCGCCGGGCCTCGGGCAGCCGAGCGATGTCGATGCCGTCGATGGCCACGCGACCGGCATCGGGCCGCATGATTCCCGAGATCACGTGGAGCAGCGTCGACTTGCCGGAGCCGCTCGTGCCCTCGAGCGCGCACTGCTCCGCCGCGGCGAGCGTGAACGAGGCCACGTCGAGCACGTCGGTCCGCTCGCCGTCGGGCATGACGAACGACTTGCGGACCGCCTCGAGTTCGACCACGGGAACTGCCATGTCGGGCGCCGATCCTACCGCGCCGCGGCGGCGGGCCCGCCGATTGAGCGGCCGCCCGCGCGGCGTGTATATTCCGCGTCCCCGCGGCCGCATCGGCGGCCGCTCCCAGCCTCCGGGAGACTCCCCTCGTGCCCATCCGCGTCGGCATCAACGGCTTCGGCCGCATCGGCCGCCTCACCTACCGCGCCATCTACGAGAAGTACGGCCTCGACGGCGACGTGCAGGTGGTCGCGCTCAACGACCTCACCGACGCCAAGACCAACGCCCACCTCCTCGAGTTCGACTCGAACTACGGCCCCTTCAAGGGACGGGTCGGCTACGAGGGCAACGACCTGTTCGTGGACGGGCGGAAGATCCACGTGTTCGCCGAGAAGGAGCCCGGTGCGATCCCCTGGGGCAGCCAGGGCGTGCAGATCGTGGTGGAGAGCACCGGCTTCTTCACCGACGCGACGAAGGCCGTCGCCCACAAGCGCGACAGCGTGAAGAAGGTCGTGATCTCGGCCCCCGCCAAGAACGAGGACCTCACGATCGTGCTGGGCGTCAACAACGACATGTACGACCCGAAGAAGCACCACGTGATCTCCAACGCCTCGTGCACGACCAACGGGCTGGCGCCGGTGGCCAAGGTGCTCCACGAGACCTGGGGCATCGACCGGGGCCTATTGACCACGGTCCACGCCTACACCAACTCGCAGAAGACGGTCGACACGGCCGCCAAGGACCTGCGGGACGCCCGGGCCGCGGCCATGAACATCGTGCCCTCGAGCACGGGCGCCGCGAAGGCCGTGGGCCTGGTGATCCCGGCCCTGCAGGGCAAGTTCACCGGCATGGCCTTCCGCGTGCCGACGCCGACGGTGAGCGTCGTCGACTTCACGGCGCTGCTCGCCAAGGAGGCGTCGCCG
>JBJTIV010000392.1:0-8665 GCA_046095145.1 Planctomycetaceae bacterium | reverse complement strand
GACCAGTATCGCGCGACCGACACCCGCATCCCGGGCCCCGGCACGCTCACGCTCACGTTCGCGCCCGCGGACGGCGTGCGCCGCGTCGATGGTCACCTGGTCGGCCGTGGCGTCGCGGTTCTGGATCGAGAGGTCGTAGGTGCGGATGTCGACGTCGAGAGACGGGAGGATCAGCCGGTCCTTGATGACGTGCCAGATGATCCGCGTCATCTCGTCGCCGTCGAGATCGACGATCGGACCCCGCACGGTGATCCTGCCTGCCATCGCTCCGCGGCTCCTGGTCTCGTGACGGCGTCCCGCCGCCGACGCGGCCGGGGGTCGGCCGCCGGGGAGTTGTATCAGCCGGCCGCGCCGGCCGCGACGAGGTCGCGGAGCGTCTCGGCCGCGGCATCGACCTGGGACAGCTCGATCCACTCGTCGGCCGTGTGCGCCTGCTCGATCGAGCCCGGACCGAACACGACCGCGGGCACGCCGGCCGCCGCGAGCACGCTGGCGTTGGTGCCGTACCGCGCCGCGACGCGCCGTCCCCCGCCGCGTCGCCGCGCCGCCGCCGCAAGGCGGGCGGTCCACTCGGCCACGCCGTTCGCGGCGGTGCCGTCGGACAGTCCGGCGCTCTCGAGGAACGGCGGCTCGTGCTCCACCCGGGCGGCCGGGCAGGCCGTGGCGATCCGGGAGATCACCTCGTCGCGGGCGACGGCCGCCGCCTCGCTGGGCACCAGGCGGCGCTCCAGTTCCAACACCACGACGTCGGGCACGAGGTTGACACCCGCGCCGCCCCGCACGGTGCCGAGATTGAGCGTCGGCGGGCCGCAGGGATGGCTGGCATCGCGGGTCGTGAGCTCGGCCGCCAGCGCCTCGATCGCCAGGATCGCGCGGGCAGCGTGGTGGATCGCGTTGTCGCCGCGCTCGGGGTGGGCGCTGTGGCAGGCGCGGCCGTGCACCCGCACCCGCCAGCGCACGGCTCCCTTGTGCTGCGTGACCAGGTCGAGCCCGGTCGGCTCCGCCACGACCGCCAGCAGCGGCCGGCCGCCGACGAGCCGCCGCGCGGCCACGTCGCCGGGCTCGCCGGCCCCGTCGGCCCAGAGCCGTACGAGCGCCCTGGCCCCGGAAAATCCGAACTCCTCGTTCACCGTCGCCGAGAACACCACGGTCGCATCGCGCGGGCCGGCCTGCAGCCGATCGAGGGCCGACAGCATCGCCGCCATGCCTCCCTTCACGTCGCACGCCCCGCGGCCGTGGAGCCGACCGCCGTGGATCGTGGGCACGAACGGATCGATCGTCATGCCCTCGGCGGGCACCGTGTCCTGGTGGGCGTCCCAGAGCAGCACGGGGGCCTCGGGCCGGGTGGCCTCGAGCCGGGCCACCACGTTGTCTCTCCCCGGTGCCACGGGCTGCCGGGCCCAGGGCAGGCCCACGGCCGTGAACCGCTGGATGAGCCAGTCGGTGACGCGGCCCTCGAGGTAGTCGGGGCCCGACACGTCGCGGCCCATCGGGTTCACGCTGGGCCGGCGGACGAGGTCGGCGAGCAGGGCGACGTGGTCGGACATGCGGTCACCCTACCAGACGCGGCAGGGTCGTTTTCCGGGGGGTTCGCCGCGTGTTACGATGCATGGCTCGTCCTTCGAGGGAATCATCCGATGACCGGCCTCGTCTGTTCGCGGACCCGCAGAGTCCTGCCGCTCGCCGTCGTGGTGCTGGCCGCCGTCGTGGCCCGCGCCGCCGATCCGGCGGTGCGGCCCCGCGACGAATCCCAGATCCGTGCGGCGGCCAAGACCTACCTCGAGGCGCTCGCCCGCGGCGACGGGAAGTCGTGCGCCGCCTTGTGGACGCCGGATGGCGACATCGTCGACGATCTCGGGGCCGTGCTGCCCGGCCGCGACACGGCGGCCCTGTCGACGCCCCCGTCGCCCGACCGGCCGCGACCCGAGGTCCGTGTCGTCGGCACCAAGCTCCGCTTTCTCACCGACGACGTCGCCGTCGAGGACGGCACGATCGAGATCGGCCCGGCCGGTGACGTGGCGATGAAGGGCCGCTTCAGCGCCACCTGGGTGCGGCACGAGGGCGCCTGGAAGCTCGCCGCCCTCCGCGAGGCGCGGGCGGCCGATCCGTCCGGCCCCGCGGCGCTCGGCCAACTCGACTGGATGGTGGGCGACTGGCTGATCGAGCGGAAGCAGGGGCAGGCCGCGGCGCCGCTGGCCCCCGACGCGGCGGGCCAGCCGACGGTCGAGCTGTCTTCGAAGTGGAACGAGACGAAGACCTATCTCGTCCAGGAGATCCGCTTCAGTCCTCCGCCGGGCTCGGCCGGTCCCGTCCTCTCCATCGCACAGCGGGTCGGGTGGGATCCCCTGTCCCGGTCCATCCGGTCGTGGGCGTTCGGCTCCGACGGCAGCCATGCGGAGGCCACGTGGCTGCGGAACGGCGGCTCGTGGATCGCCCGCACCACGTCGATCCGGCCCGACGGCAGCCAGGTGGCGACGATCAACATCTACACCTACGACGGCAAGGACCGCTGCGTCTGCCGGTCGATTCCCGCCCATCTCGACGCCGAGCATGCGGCGCCGATCACCTTCACGCTCGTGCGGAAGCCGCGGAGTGCGCCCCAATGAGACCCTCGCCCGCCCCGACCCTGTGGATCGCCGCGTTCGTCCTCGTGCTGCCATCCGCGGCCTCCGCCGCCGACCAGCCCGCGGCGGCCCCGCCGGCCGCCTCGTCCGCCGCCGAGGACCTGGCCCGAAAGGCCGAGATCATGGGCAGCGCCCGCTGGCGGCGGGCGATCTTCGAGCTCGGCGAGTGGCTCTCAGCGCAGCAGATCTACACGCCCGACCAGGTCCACCGCATCAAGTCCGATTTCAACCGGCGGGTCGCCGGCATGTCGTCGTACGAGCTCGAATACCTGCTCGACGACCTCGACGCCAAGTTCAAGGTGATGGACACGCCCGAGGCCAAGGACGCCCGCTCCTGGGTCGGACAGTATCTCGCCGCGATGTCCGACCAGAAACGGGCCGAGACGCTCAAGGACGTGCCCAATGTCGTCACGATGAGCGCCGGCCAGCTCGAGCAGGAGATCGGCAAGATCGAGTCGATGCGGTCGCAGCTGCAGCAGCGGCAGGCCGACTTCGACCAGAGCCGCAAGCAGATGGTGCAGTTCGCCGAGGACTCGCGGAAGGAGACGGCCGCCGCATCGGCCGCCGCCATGGCCGAGGCCCGGGCTTCGTTCTCGCCCTATCGCAGCGGAGGGGGCACGGGCGAGACGCCGTTCGCCAACGCCCGCGTCGGCGCCGACATGGAGTTCATGGGCTGGGGCATGGGATTCGGGATGTGGTGACGGTCCGACGGGCCATCGGCCGCCGGCTCTCCTGAATCCCCCGATCCGGCCGGGCAACCGGGCTGTCGCCCCGCGCGGGAACTTGGTATCGATCCCCGCGATTTCCCGGGATCGCCTCGCCGCAAGCAGCCCATGGCCACGCCCTCGTGGGTTCCGGCCCCACCACCAGCCGTCGTGCCGCTCACCGACCCCGGCCCTCGGCCGCGGGTGTCGGTGATGCTGCCCACCTACCTGCCCACCGGCATGCTCCGCGAGACCGTGCGGTCGGTGCTCGTGCAGGCGCTGCCGCGCGACGAGATGCAGATCACGGTCGTCGACGACGGATCGCCGCCGGGTCTCGTCGCCTCGCTGCTCGAAGCGGTCGACCCGACGGGCCGCGTGGAGATCGTGGCGCACGGCGAGCGGCTCGGACTGGCGGGCAACTGGAACCGCGCCATCGGCCTGGCCCGCGGTCACCTCGTGCATCTCCTCCATCAGGACGACTGGGTGCTGCCGGGCTTCTATTCCCGCGTGCTCCGCGGCTTCGACCGCGCGCCGGGCGTCGGCATGGCCTTCTGCCGCAGCCGCATCGCCGACGGGGCCGGCCGGCTGCTCAAGTCGAACTCGCGCCTCCGCTGGCTCCCGGGAGTGCTCGACGGCTGGCTGCCGCGGATCGCCGAGCGGCAGCGGGTGCAGACGCCTGCGGTGATCGTGGCCCGCACGACCTACGAGACCCTCGGCGGCTACCGAACCGACCTGCGGATGGCGCTCGACTGGGAGATGTGGGTGCGGATCGCGGCACGGCATCGGGTCTGGTACGACCCGCGCCGCCTCGCGGTCTATCGCCGGCACTCTGCCAACGAGACGACCCGGCTGTTCGCGGCTGGCGCGTGCTGGCCCGATGTGGCCGCCGCGATCGCGCTCAACGCGACGGCGCTGCCGGCCGACGGCCGCGAGCGGATCGTGGCGGCCAGCGTCCGCTGGCACGTCTCCTCGGCGCTGCGGTCGGTGGAGGTGCAGATGGCCGCCGGGCAGACCGACCTGGCGATCGACACGCTCTCCAAGATTCCCGGTCTGATCCGGCTGCTGCCCGGCGGACCGTTGCCGGCCCGGGTTCGCCGGCGGTTCACGGCCTTGACCACGCGCGTCGCCCCGCTCCGTCGCCGTGACGAGGACTCCCTGGCCCGCTGTGCTTGATTTTCCGTGGAAAAAGCCCTCCGTGGCCTTTTTCCACTCGGCCGACCCGTCGAAAAGCCGAGGTTTTCGCCGGGCGGCAATCGTCGCATCCCTGCTCCGGAAGACTGGTCCACTGTCTCCTCGGGCTCTTGTGGAAAAGCCATCCATGGCCTTTTTCCACTCGGCCACCCGGCGAAAAGCCGAGGTTTTCGCCGGGCGGCGGGCGTCGCATCCTGCTCCGTGAGGCAGATCCACAGTCTGCTCCGACTCTTGTGGAAAAAGCCCTCCATGGCCTTTTCCACCCTCGGGCCACCCGGCGAAAACGCCCCGACTCCCCGGGCCGCCCCCGCGTCGGTATAAACGAGGGGCCGGGAATGCCCCCGTCGGCCACTGGCCGCAGGCCGCGCAGTCCCGGCTTTTTTGGTGCTGGACTTCGTGACAGATTTCACGAAGTCCTGTTTTCGGGCCGATTTCCGCAGTTTTGCCCCGATCGAGGTCGCCGTGGACGCCATCCTGCCCGTCCTCCTGTTCGTCGCGATCGCGGCGGCGGTGTCGGTGGGGCTCGTCGTCTTCGCCCAGCTCGTGGGGCCCCGCCGCTCCGGAGCCGTCAAGGAGATGCCCTACGAGAGCGGCATGGATCCGGTCCACGACACGCGGCGGCGGTTCGACGTCCGCTTCCACCTCGTCGCGATCACGTTCCTGGTCTTCGACGTGGAACTGCTGTTCCTCTATCCCTGGGCGGTCGCCAGCCGCTCCGCGGCCGGCATCGACGCGGCGGTCGCCGACGGCCTGGTGTCGTCCCGCGGTCTCGTATTCGCCGGCGCGATGCTGTTCACGGCCCTCGTGATCGTGGGCTTCGCCTACGACTGGCGAAAGGGGGTGTTCCGATGGCGGTAGGATCGTCAAAACTCGAACTTCCCGAGAACGTCGTCGTCAGCAAGCTCGACGAGCTGGCCAGCTGGTGTCGCAAGAACAGCCTCTGGCCGATGCCCTTCGCCACGGCCTGCTGTGGCATCGAGCTCATGGCCACCGGCGCGAGCAAGCACGACCTGGCCCGGTTCGGCGCCGAGGTGTTCCGCTTCAGCCCGCGGCAGTGCGACCTGATGATCGTCGCCGGCCGCGTGGTGATGAAGATGCTGCCGGTGCTGCAGCGGATCTGGCAGCAGATGCACGAGCCCAAGTGGTGCATCTCGATGGGCGCCTGCGCCAGCACCGGCGGCGTGTTCGACACCTACGCCGTCGTGCAGGGCATCGACCGCTTCATCCCGGTCGACATGTACGTGCCCGGCTGCCCGCCGCGGCCGGAACAGCTCATCCAGGCGATCATCGACCTCCAGGACAAGATCCAGCGCGAGGGCACGATCACCGGCCGGGAGTTCGACACGGCGGGCCGGCAGGCCCGCAAGCGGGCGCTGGTGGAGATCGCCGCGCCGCTCTCGCTCGACGCCTCCCGCAATCCCGTCCTGCAGCGTGAGCTCGCCTCCGCGGCCGAGTCGGCCGCGTCCCGCCCCTGACGCCCGCCCCGATGCCCTTCACCCCGCCCGCCGTCGACGACGTTATCGCCGCCCTCGGCGAGCGCTGCGGCGCGCTCGAGTCGTCGGTGTACCGCGGCCAGACCAGGGTCGTCGTGCCGGAGCCACGGTCGTTCGAGGTGCTCGAGTTCCTCAAGAACCGCGGCTTCGACCTGCTCGTCGACATCACGTGCGTCGACTACCTCGAATACCCGGGGGCGACGCGGCGCTACGGCCTGGTCTACCTGCTGGCAAGTACGGGCACCAACCAGCGGCTCACGGTCCGCGTGTTCGTGGACGACCCCGACCCGACGGTGAAGAGCGTCGTGTCGCTGTGGGAGGGCGCGAACTGGCTGGAGCGGGAGGTCTGGGACCTGTTCGGCATCCGCTTCGCGGGCCATCCCGACCTGCGCCGCCTCGTCATGCCCGAGGAGTTCACCGCCCACCCGCTGCGCAAGGACTACCCCCTGCAGGGCCGCGGCGAACGCCACAACTTTCCCGTCATCACGAGGGACCACAGTTGACCATGCGACTTCATGGGCTTCTGAATCCCTGCTTCGAGCACACGTCTCCGCGCAGCGCGGGGCTCGGCGTGAGGATGCCGAGCATTGGCCGCCGCGGCCACCGCGAGGCAACTCATGCCGGCCCCGAGCGGCTCCCTGACGTCGCCATCCACGGCCTCACCTGAAGCCCAGCCACACATGTCCATCGCCCCTCCCGAATTCGACGTCACGACGAGCGGCCCCGAAGCGGCCGCGCGGTCCGAGGACTACCTCTGGACGCTCAACTTCGGCCCGCAGCACCCGGCCACCCACACCACGCTGCGGCTCGTGCTCAAGCTCGAGGGGGAGCGGGTGGTCGACGCCATGCCCGAGATGGGCTACCTGCACTCGGGCTTCGAGAAGATCGGCGAGCACCTCACGTTCAACCAGTACGTGACGGTCACTGACCGGATGAACTACATCTCGCCGATGGCCAACAACGTGGCCTGGCACCACGCCGTCGAGGCCCTGCTGGGCATCGAACTCACCCCCCGCTGCCGCTACGTCCGCACGATCATCGCGGAACTGGCCCGGATCAGCGACCACCTGCTGTGCAACGGCGCCGTGGGGCTCGACACGGGCGCCTTCACCTTCTTCCTCTACGGCTTCTACCAGCGCGAGGTGATCTACGACATCTTCGAGACGCTCTGCGGCGCGCGGTTCACGAACTCCTACACCCGCGTGGGCGGCGTGTCGCAGGACTTCACGCCGCTGGTGATCGAGAAGATCCGGGCGTTCCTCAGGACCTTCCCCAAGACGCTCGACGACATGGAGCGGCTCCTGACGCGGAACCGCATCTTCGTCGACCGCACGAAGGGCGTGGGCGTGCTCACGAAGGAGCAGGCGCTCAACCGCGGCGCCACCGGCCCCGTGGCCCGGGCCAGCGGCGTGACCCGCGACCTGCGGAAGGACGAGCCCTACCTCGCCTACGCCGACCTCGACTTCAACGTCTGCTGTGCGACGGCCGGCGACTGCTACGCCCGCTACCTCGTGCGGATGCAGGAGATGCGGGAGAGCCTGAAGATCGTGCGGCAGGCGCTCGAGAACCTGCCGGCCGGCCCGGTCAACGTCGGCATCGACCAGCGCACGGCGCTGCCGACGAAGCAGCAGGTCTACTCCACGATCGAGGGCACGATCTCCCACTTCGAGCTCTCGATGAGCAATCGCGGCTTCGAGGTGCCCTGCGAGGAGAGCTACGCCGCGATCGAGGCCCCCAACGGCGAGCTCGGCTTCTACGTGGTCGGCGACGGCAACGAGACGGCCTACCGGGCCCGCTGCCGCCCGCCGAGCGTGCTCCACTTCGCGATCTTCCCGCACCTGATCCGCGGCCACACGCTCTCGGACGTGGTGGCGGTGCTCGGCAGCCTCAACATCATCGCCGCGGAGCTGGATCGATGACGACGCACGTCGGTTCACCGACAGGCGGGCCAGGACCGGCACGGTCGCGGCGGGCCGCGGCGTGCCTCCACGCGCATGGCGAACGGGGTGGCCTTCGCTCCCGGAGTCCCCTCGCTTCCGCTCGGGGCTTGGATGGGCACGACGGAAACACAAGGACGGGGTTGCCCGTGCCCTCGAGCCGGCGTCGCTGGCCGAGCGCAGCCAGGATGGCGAAGCGAGGGCAGCGTCGAGTGAGCGAAGCCCAGGATGGGCGGAGCGAGCGTCCGGCGAGGGGGCACGGGCAACCCCGTCCGGCACCACCTGATGAACCGTGCATGACATGATCGCCGAGCGAAAAGTTCTCACCGACGAGATGGTTGCCACGATCGAGGCGCTCGCGCCCCGCTATCCCAACCGCCGCGCCCTCACGCTGCCGGCGCTCCACATCGTCAACGCCGAGCTCCGCCACGTGCCGCTCGAGGCGGTGGTGGAGATAGCACAGGTGCTCGGACTGGCGCCCGCCGAGGTGCAGGACACGCTGACGTTCTACGAGTTCTTCCACCAGGAGAAGCCGCACGGCACGGTGCGGGCCTTCGTCTGCCGGTCGGTGTCGTGCGCGCTCCGCGGCGGCGCCCACCTGCTCGAGCACCTCTGCCAGGCCTACGGCGTGCAGCCCTACGGCACGACGGCCGACGGCGAGCTGACGATCGAGCCGGCCGAGTGCCTCGGGGCCTGCGACTTCGCCCCCTGCATCC
>JBJTIV010000391.1:0-22888 GCA_046095145.1 Planctomycetaceae bacterium | reverse complement strand
GCCGGCCGCCTGCGACTTCATCTTGGTGCCGGGCACGTGGGCGACGGCCCGGTCGATGCGGGCGGCGGCGGCCGGCTGCCCGCTGTGCTCCAGCAGCATCGCCATCGCATTGATCGCGGCGATCGGGTTGATCTGGTCCTTGCCGGTGTACTTGGGCGCGCTGCCTCCCATCGGCTCGAACATGCTCACGCCACCCCCGGTCGGGATTGAGGTTCGCGCCCGCCGCCACGCCCATGCCGCCCTGCAGGATGCCGCCCAGGTCGGTGATGATGTCGCCGAACATGTTGGTGGTCACGATCACGTCGTAGGCGTCGGGATTCTTCACCATCCACATGCAGCAGGCGTCGACGTGGTTGTAGTCGGTCTTCACGTCGGGGTAGTCCTTCGCCACCTCCTGGAACGTCCGCCACCACAGGTCGTGGCCGAACGTGAGCACGTTGGTCTTGGCCACCAGCGTGAGCGTCTTCTTGGGGCTGTTGCGCTTCCGCGTGTAGTCGAAGGCCCAGCGGATGCAGCGCTCGCAGCCCTTCCGCGTGTAGACCGCCTGCTGCACCGCCACCTCGTCGGGCGTGCCCTTCTTGAGGTAGCCGCCCACGCCGCAATACAGGTCCTCGGTGTTCTCGCGGACGACGACGAAGTCGATGTCCTTGGGCCCGCGGCCGGCCAGCGGCGTCTCCACGCCCGGCAGGAGCTTCACCGGCCGCAGGTTGATGTATTGGTCGAGCTTGAACCGCAGGTCGAGCAGCAGCCCCTTCTCGAGGATGCCGGGCGCGACGCCGGGGTGGCCGATCGCGCCCAGGAAGATCGCGTCCTTCGAGCGCAGGTGGTCGAGGCCGCCCTCGGGGATGATCTCGCCGGTCCTGAGATACCGCTCGCCGCCCCAGTCGAGCGTCTCGACATCGAACGTGAAGCCCTCGAGTTTCGCCACCGCGGCGAGCACCTTCATGGCCTCGGCGGTGACCTCGGGCCCGGTGCCATCCCCGGGAATCGCGGCGATCTTCAGCGTCGAGCCAGCCATCGTGAAACCTGAGCTCCGGCGGTGCGAGGGTTGCGTCGCGGACAAGCCTACGAACGAAACGCCGCGAACGAAACCCGCCTGAACGGCCCGCGTGAATCACCGCGAGACCGCGGCCGGGGGCGCCCGTGCCGTCTCGCGCGGACGTTCGCGAGGCTCGGGGCTGCCCACACCCTCTCGCCGGACGTTCGCTGCGGGCATCCCTGCCCTCCGCTCACTCGGAGGTGCCTGCGCTTTCGCCGGGCACCGATCCGCCGGCAGGCGGATTGGTCGTGGCTCCGCTGGCCACCTACGCCGGCTCGAGGGGATGGGCAGCCCCTCGCATGTCATTCGTGTGACGCATGGAAGCCCGGAGCGGAAACGACGGGACTCCGGGACGTTGGGCGAGACCGGCGCGACGTGAGGACTCGGTGGCCTTCGTTCCGGTGTCCCCCAGCTTCCGCCGGGGGCTGGCACGGAGATTGCACGCCGTGCCACGCGGTCATTGGGCCTTCCACCCCGTCGCCCGCTCCGCGACGGACGCGGTCGCCCGGAGGTGCGACCGCCCGCGAGGCGAGGGCAACCTTGGCTTGCCCTCCGCCGAGCAAGGGCTGCCGGGGCCATGGATGGCCCGGCAGCCCTACAGTCAGTTCTGGCTGAAGTCGAGCTGCTTGCCCTTCTTGATGCCCAGCGGGTTCCGCACGAACCGGCGCCGACAATCGTCGCACAGGTCGAACCTCATGGAACGGGTCTCGTCACCCATCCCGTCGCCCACATCGTCGAGCCGCTCGAGGAGATCCTGCATCTCCTCGAGATGGTCGCCGTCGTCCGCATCGGCCGCCGCAGCCTCGCAGCCGCAGTCGTGATCGTCGTCGATCGCCGCGAACACCTCGATCTTGACCACGTGACGGATGCCCGTCTGCGAGTCGATCGGCCGCTTGCACACGTCGCACGAGTAATGCAGCATCGTCGTCTCCGGTGGCAAGGCCCAGCCGCCCCGGCCAGGCGAGTTTTCCTCGCTCCACTGCCCAGAGTGTGCCGCCGGTCTCCGCCCGTGGCAAGAGATCGATCCCGTCGCGCGCCGGCGCCTCCCCGGAGCGGTGTTTGCGGTCTGCGGTCGACTCCGGGTAGGATTCGGCTTGATCGGTGGTCCCCGATTGCGGGGCTGCCCTCAGCCTTGCTCCACACGCATGACCGCGGTCGCACTCCCTGCCTCTCCGCTGCCCGGCGCGCTCGGTCTGAGCGTGCTCGTGCTCAATCGTGCGTTCGTCGCCGTTCACATCACGAACGTGCGGCGGGCCCTCACCCTCCTGTTCCGGGAGCTGGCGGAGGTCGTGCACATCGAGGAGGGACACTACGCGGCCTATTCGTTCGACTCCTGGCGGGAGCTGTCGGCGCTGAAGACGTCGTTCCGCGGGCCCGACGAGGACTGGGTGCGGGGCGTGGGCTTCGACCTGCAGGCGCCGCGGGTCATCCGCCTCGTGGACTGCGACCGGGGGCCGCGGCAGGGGCTCCGCTTCAACCGCCGCAACGTGTTCGCCCGCGACGGCAACCTCTGCCAGTACTGCGGCCGCCACTTTCCCACCAGCGAGCTGTCGCTCGACCACGTCGTGCCCCGCAGCCGGGGCGGCATCACGAGCTGGGAAAACATCGTCTGCGCCTGCGTCGCCTGCAACGTCCGCAAAGGCGGCCGCACGCCGCACGAGGCCCGCATGGCACTCGTGCGGCAGCCGGTGAAGCCGAAGCGCAGCCCGCTCCTGGCGATCAAGCTCGGCAACCCGAAGTACGCCAGCTGGAAGAGCTTCGTCGAGAGCGCCTACTGGCTCGCCGACCTGCAGTAGCGGGTGGCATGGCGGCATGGTGACCGGTGAGGCGTTCACTCCCGGAGTCCCCCGGCGGGCGCCGGGGGCTTGCACGATCACGCGTGTCCTGACGCATCCCAGCCCGGAGCGGAAGCGACGGGACTCCGCCTGCATGCCGCGAGCCCCCATGCCATGCCGGCCAGGATGGCGAGGCGTGCGCTCCAGCCAGGGCCGGAGGCCCGGGTCACTGCGCCGCAGCGACCTGTGGTCGCGAAGGCGTCAAGCGAGCCGAGGCCAGGATGGCGAGGCGAGCGCTCTAACTGTCCGTGGACAAAGCCATCCCTGGCCTTTGTCCACTTGGCCGACCGGTCGAAAAGCCAAGGTTTTCGACGGTCGGCAGTCGCCGCATCCTGCGGCGGCAGACTTGTTCCACAGTCTGCTAACCGCACAGCGGGTCTTTTTTCTCGGTGATCACCGGGAGCTGCGGGGCCATCTCGGCGTTGAGGGCCGTGAACTCCTTCCAGTCGGCGGGCAGGTTGTCCTCGTGGAAGATCGCCTCCACGGGGCATTCCGGCACGCAGGCCTCACAGTCGATGCACTCGTCGGGGTGGATGTAGACCATCTTGTCACCCTCGTAGAAGCACTCGACGGGGCATACCACCACGCAGTCGGTGTACTTGCAGGCGAAACAGGGCTCGGCGACGACGTGGGTCATGGACAGGCTCCTGGGACGATCGTGACGGCTCTCCGCCGGATGCATCGAGCATCGGTCCGGGACCCCGGCATTCTTCAGCCGCGGGCCCCGACGCCGTCGTCGATGCCTCCGCGCGGCATGGTAGGACCGCCGGAAAAGGCTGTCAACGAACGCGGCGGCGGCTTTCCGGGCCGGTCGCCGGCCGACGCATCCTCCGCCCCGGCGACTGCCGTTGGAGGCCGGCCGACACCGGCCCTATGATCGATCGGGTGGAGCACACGCCCCGTCCCGGAGCCGCGTCCGTGCCCGATCCCGCCCCTCCCTCGGCCGCCTCGCCGGACGATCTCCGCCTGGTCGACGACTGCCTGGCGGCGAAACGCGGCGCGTGGGAGGAATTCGTCGGCAGGTTCGCGCGGCTCTTCGGCCACGTGGCCACGCGAACCGCGGCCCGGCGCGGCATCGAGCTCGACGCGGCCGCCCGCGACGAAGCCGTCGCGGACGTCATCCTGGCCTGCCTGCGGAACGACGCCGCGGCGCTTCGCGGGTACGGCGGCCGCGCGAGTCTCGCCACCTACCTGGCCGTGATCGCCCGGCGCGTGGTCGTGCGCGGCCTCGCGCGGCGGCCCCCCGCGCCGGTCGAGGCGGCGGCCGAGCGGGCCGCCCCGCGCGACGAGTCGGCCGGGGCCGCCGACCGCGACGAGGTGACCAGGCTGCTCGACCTGCTCGACGCCCGCGAGGCGACGCTCGTCCGCCTCCACCACCTCGAAGGCTGCTCCTACGGGGAGATCAGCCGCCGCACGGGCATGCCGCTCGGCTCGATCGGCCCGGCCCTGTCGAAGGCCAAGGCCCGGCTCCGGGCGCTCCGCGACGCCGGCTGACCGGTCGCTACGGGGCGGGCGGACCGATCGTGATCGACGGGTCGGCGAGATCCACCGGCTCGTAGCCGGGATACACCGGCATCTGCCAGAGCTGGCCGGGGTCGGCGGTCGGCGCGTTGGTGGTGATGCCGGCGAGTTCGAGCGTGAAGTCGACCTGCGACGTCGGCCACGACACCTCGACCGTATGGGGCAGCGCGGCCCCGCTCGGCGGATCGACGCGGTGGCGGCTGGTGCGGACGCTCGCCAGCCGCTCGCCGGCCGCGGTGAAGAGGTGCTGCTCCGCCACGAGGCCGGTGGTGGCGTCGAGGATCGTCGACTTGTAGAGGTCGCCGTCCGGCGCCGCGATGCGGCTGCGGATCTCGAGGCGGCCATCGGCCGTGGGAAACGGCCCCTGATGCTGGTCCTCGGGCCGGAACCGCACCAGGCCCAGCAGCTCCGGCATCCAGTCGGCGCGGATCGGCAGCAGTTGCCGCGCCGCCGACCGGGCGTAGTCGTCGTGGCGGCAGAACGCCGTGATCGGCGGCTTGTGCTGCCGGAGCCAGAGCCAGAACAGGTCGTCGTTGGAGCCGATGTCGAGCTCCGGGCCGGTGATCGACGTCTGCGCCTGGAGCCGGAACCGCCGCGGCGGCTCGCAGGCCACCCGCGCCGACAGCCGGGGCACGCCAGGGACGACGAGCACGGCCTGCGACGCCATCAGGCTCCGCACGCGATCGGTGTTGTCGTGGACGGCGGCCATCACCTGCTCCAGGTTCGCCTGCGGCGGCAGCACGCGCGGCAGCGGCATCGTGCCCACCTGGTAGCCGCGGAGCGCGTGCGGGCAGGAGGCCCCGCTCGACGCCACCGCGGCGACGACCAGTGCCAGTGCGACGGCCCGGGACCGGCCGCCGCGGCGGGGCGGGATGCGGCCGGTGGTGCGGCGGTCGGTCATGCCGCGCCTCCCGACCAGACCAGCGCGGTGAGCCGCTCGGCCACCTCGGGGCTGGCGGCCTCCGTCGCGGCCGGGATCGCCACGCGGTACTCGCGGTCGCGCTTGCGGCAGGCCAGCGCGAGCTCCGTCGAGGTCGACCCGCCGGTCGCCGACTCCACCGACCGCAGCACCCGCCGGCGCACGAGCTGCAGCGCGAGCAGGTAGCGGAGCGCCGTGTCGGTGGGACGGCCTTCGAGCTCCTCGAACACGTCGAGCAGCACGTCGACCGGAGCCAGCGTCGGCCCCGCCGACACGGCGGCGGGAAAGGTCGACCGCCACCAGCCGAGCGTGCCGGCGGGCGGCCCGGTCCAGGCCTCGGCGCAGCAGTCGATCCGCTCCAGGCCCGCGGGGCCGCGGACGAGCGCGGAGAAGAAGGCCTCGCCCGGCGCGAACGACCGCCCGGTCGTGGCGCAGACCCCGTGGGGACGATGGATCTTCAGGTCCATGCGGCGGCGATTCCCGATGTGCTCGCGACGGCGGGCCGCGGAAGGTAGGCGCCACGGCACCGGGCCACAAGCCGCACCGCGGCCCGCGTCAGCCGGCTCGCGAGCCTGCGCCGCCAAGCGGCGCAGGCTGGGCAAGGCCGGCGAGGATCAGCTCGGCGACGTCCGCGATGCCCGTGCCGTCGTGCGTGCCCACCACCACGTCGGCCGCCGCCCGGACCTCGTCCGCGGCGTTGCCCATCGCCACGCCCAGCCCGGCGGCCCGGATCATGGGCAGGTCGTTGCGGTCGTCGCCCACCGCGCAGATCTCGTGGGCCGCGATGCCCCACTCCGCGGCGACCGCGGCGGCGCCCGACCACTTCGTGGTGCCCGCAGGGGCGATCTCGCAGAGCCAGTCGCGGTAGCGCGGGCTCTTGATCACGTGGGTCGACAGCGCTCCCGGAAACGCCGCCGCCAGGTCCGCCTCGAGCGCGAGCATCGCGTCGCGCGAGCCCATGGTGAAGCCCGCGAACACGCCGGCCGGCGGCGCGACGTCGAGGTCGGGCCGGACGTCGGCGAGGTCGCGATGGCGGTGGAGATACTCCGCCAGGCCGCCGCCCCCCGGCTCCGCACCGGCGAGCGAGCGGCAGTGGAAGTCGCGACCCGCGGCGAAGTCGTCGGTGTAGACCACCGGTTCGTGGCCGGCCGCCACGATGCGCCGGAGTACGCTCGCGAGCACGCCGGGTGCGAACGCGGCCCGCCACAGGGTGGCGTGGTCGGCGGGCCGCTTGACGAGGGCGCCCGACGCCGTGATCAGCGGGGTGTCGTCGATGCCGAGCCGCTCCTGCACGGGCAGCGTGTCGCGGTAGCGACGGCCCGTGGCCAGCATCACGCGCACGCCCGCTCCGCGGAGCCGGTCCACCACGCGGCACGTGGCGTCCTCGACCTCGTGGCGGCTGTTCGTGAGCGTGCCGTCGACGTCGGCGACGAGCAGGCGGATGCGTGCGGCACGGCGGACCGGCGTCCCTGCGTCCATGCCCGGTATGATAGTGGCACGACCGCGAAGCGATGGCAGACACCGATCCCGCCGCCGAGTCCTTCACCAGCGTGGCCCGCGTCGGCGACATCCCGCCGGGCGAGGGCCGCACGTTCGCGGTGCACGGGCGGCTGGTGGCCGTGTTCTTCGACGGCGCCGACTACCACGCCCTCGACGACCTCTGCCCGCACATGGGCGCGTCGCTCGGCAGCGGGCCTTTCGTCGACGGGGTGGTCACCTGCCCGTGGCACGCGTGGCGGTTCCGGGCCTGCGACGGCGCGTGGTGCGACGACGAGAAGCTGCGGGTGGAGGTGTTCGCGGTGCGGGTCGCCGACGGTCGCATCGAGGTTCGCGTGCCGCCGGCCGCGGACGGCGCCGTCAATCCAGCGTGACCGTCTCGCCCGGCGCGGGCACGCGCGCGTCGGCCAGCCCCGCCTCGGCCACGCGCCGCGCCCAGGCGTCGGCATCCTGCGCGATCGGCGGCCAGGTGCCGTAATGGCTCGGCAGCGCGATCCGCGGCCGCAGCAGGCGGACCGCCTCGAGCGCGTCGTCGGGCCCCATCGTGAACAGGTCGCCGATGGGCAGGATGGCCACGTCGAGGCCGCGTCCCGCATGGGGCCGGCCGATCCGTTCCATGTCGGAGAACAGCGCCGTGTCGCCGGCGACGTAGATCCTCGCGCCGCCCACGTCGAGCAGCCAGCCGGCGGCGGGCCCTCCGTACGTGCCGTCGGGCAGGCTCGAGGAGTGCCAGGCGATCTCCATCTGCGCGGTGCCGCCGGGCACGGCCGCCGAGCCACCGAGATTCATGGGCTGCACGCTGGTCACCCCCTGCCTCTCCAGCCACTGCGAGATCTCCCAGGCACAGAACACCTTCGCCCCCGTCCGCTTCGCGATCGCCACGAGATCGGCCAGGTGGTCGAAGTGGCCGTGGGTGACGAGGATCGCGTCGCAGCGGACCTCCTCCGCCCGCATGCTCGCCGTGGGGCACTCGTCGAAGAACGGATCGACGAGCAGCGTGCCGGCGCCGGTGTCGATGAGCCAGGTGGCGTGGCCGGTCCAGGTGAGCACGACGGGCATGGGCAGGTTCTCCGCGGGGAATCGACTCCGGAATGTACACCCGGCCGGCACGCGTGCCCCGCCGCCCCCCCTCCGCCTGATATGCCTGATATTCGGCCGGGCGATGGGGCAAATCGCCCCAGCGCTGGAGCGAATCGCACCAGCGCGGTGGGGCGATTTGCTCCATGTCGGTGGGGCGAATCGCCCCATGTGGCTGGATGGTCGGGCTGCGCTGGACGGCCCAGCGGCCCGCAGGTCGAAGGCCCGCGGCCGGATTCCTGCTCGGAAACGTCCGTTTTTCGTCGCTCCGACTCGTGCCTGCACGGCCGTGAGGCCTTCTCCTTCGCCCGCCGGCTTCATGTGGCACGCGACGTGCATTGCCTGCTGTCTCAGGAAGGTCGTGATCGCCGCCGACGGCGGCCCTCCGCCCCTCGTGCCGAGGTCGATGCCGTGACCGTGCCGCAGCCCGCAGACGTCCGCGATAGGATCGCCCAGATCGTGATCGTGGCGGACTCGTGCGACCGTTTCGGCGACTTCGTGCGCGCCGCGCAGGCCGGCGAGATCGGGCTGCACGTCTGCATCGACGGCCACTCCGCGGTGCGTCTCGCGAAGCGCTTTGCCGCCGACGCCTGGATCGTGGCCGCCGAACTCCCCGACATGTCCGGCTTCGACCTGGTCGACATGCTGTCGGCCCGGCTGCTGGCCGACGACGTCGACCCGCCCCGCTTCCGCTCGCGGCTGATCCAGGAGCGCGGCGGCGAGGCCGTGCACACCGCCATCTTCAGCGTCTCCGCCGACTACCGGATCGAGGACGAGCAGCGGGCCCTGGCCGCGGGCGTGGCCGCCTTCTTCGTCCACCCCGTGACACTCGACGTGATCCGCGACTCGCTGCAGCATGCGGCCGCGTCCGCCCGCGGGCGGTTCACGACCGCAGGCGCCGCATCATGAAGTGCTTGTAGGCCTCGACCCCGGGCTGGCCGTAGGGATTCGTGCCGACCAGCCGTCCTTCGACGACGGTCGCCAGCATCAGCATCTGCAGCAGTTGCCCGACGGCGTGCTCGTCGATCCGCGGCAGCACGATGTCGGCCGTGGGTCGCCCGGCCTGGGCGTAGGCCTCGTTGGTGCCGGCCGTGGCGGCCGTGAGCATCTCGGGCCAGGTGCGGCCCACGAGATCGTCCAGCTGGTCCTCGTTCGCGGCGGCTCCGGCGAGCGGCGGCAGGGCGAGCCGGTCGCGGCGCGGCTCGCCGACCACGAGGTTCGTGATCAGCTTGTCTCGGCGGCCATCCTGGTGCTGCTGCCCGCGGGAATGCAGATCGCGGGTGGTGACGGTCGTGAGCGGTGTGGCGCCCTTTCCGTCCTTGCCGAGGCTCTCCGACAGGAGCTGGTCGTACCACAGGCCCACGGCCTCGAGCCGGTTGCTCCACGACGAGAGCACCCGGATCGTGGCCCCGGCCTCCTCGGCGAGGTGGCAGACGCCGACGAACTGCAGCACCGGGTCGGCGGCGACGGGCGCCTCGCGGAAGCGGCGATTCATGGCGGCCGCCCCCTCGAGCAGTCGCACGACGTCGATCCCCACGATCGCCGCCGGCAGCAGGCCCACGGCCGTGAACACGGAGAACCGGCCGCCGACGCCGTCGGGAATGTCGAACACGTCGGGGCACCCGAGCGCCTGCGCGAGCGCCGCGAGCCTGCCCGTGCGGCCGGTGATCGGCACGACGAGGTCGGCCAGCCGTCGCCGGTCATGGCCCACCGCGGCGGCGAGCGTGTGCAGGAACAGCCGCGTGGCCACCGCCGTCTCCAGCGTGCCGCCGCTCTTGCTGACCACGAGCAAGGCCCAGCGGTCGAGGAGGTCGTCGCTCCGCGGCCTGCCGGCGGGGGCGACCAGGTCGAGCAGCCCCTGGGCCGAGTCGTTGTCGACGTTGAAGCCCTCGAACGACAGCCGCGGCCGGCCGCCGCGGTCGCCCCGGGCCTGCTCGTTGTGGAACGGGTGGCACAGCGACTCGAACAGCGCGCGGGTGCCCATGAAGGAGCCGCCGATGCCGAGCACGACCACGCGGTCCACCGCCTCGCGGATCCGCCGCGCGGCCTGGAGGATGCGGAACAACTCGCTCGTCGTGCGGTCGGCCTTGTAGGCCGCGAGCAGCCTGTCGGGCAGGTCGATGAACGCCGGATCGAGCGACTCGCCGGGCCGCGCGCCCCCGCTTCGCCAGCGCTCCACGTCGGCGAGGCCGGCCTCCCGGGCGGCCTCCAGCCTCGGCCCCAGTGCCGCCAGTGCGGCGGCCGACACGACGCCCGCGGCAAGCGTGGCGGCCGGGTCGTAGCGGATCGGATCCTCGGGCGGCTGCGGTCGGACGACGCTCATCGTGGAGGCACTCCGGAACACCACCGGCGGCCGACCCGCCGAAAAGTGCGGCGCCCTTGGCCGGCGGGAGGACGCGGGCAAACTGTAGTCGACGTCGCGGGCCGCGGACAACGCGCCGCGGCGCCGACAGCCGCCTCCGGGAGCCCCCCATGACCGAGCACGACCTCGTCCGCGAACTGGCCGAGAAGAACTCGACGAAGATCGTGATGCTCGTGGCCGACGGACTCGGCGGGCTGCCCATGGAACCGGGCGGCCGCACGGAGCTCGAGACGGCCCGCACGCCGCATCTCGACCGGCTCGCCGCCCGCGGCACCTCCGGCTCGAGCGTGCCGGTGCTCCCCGGGATCACGCCCGGCTCCGGCCCGGGCCATCTCGGCCTCTTCGGCTACGATCCGCTCGTCTTCACGATCGGTCGCGGGGCGCTCGAGGCCACCGGCATCGGCTTCGAGCTCGGGCCCGACGACGTGGCGGCCCGCGGCAACTTCTGCACGCTCGACGCCGCGGGCCGGATCACCGACCGCCGTGCCGGCCGGATCGCCTCCGAGGAGAGTTTCGCCGTCGTGGAGCGGCTCCAGGCGGTGAAGGTCCCCGGCGTGGAGGTATTCGTGAGGCCGGTGAAGGAGCACCGCTTCGTGGTCGTGTTCCGGGGCCGGGGGCTGGACGGCGGCGTGGCCGACACCGACCCGCAGGCCACGGGCGTGCCGCCGCTCGACCCGCAGCCCCACACGGCCGCCGCGGCCCGCACCGCGGAGGTGGCCCGGGCCTTCGTGGCCGCGGCCCGCGCGATCCTGAAGGACGAGCCCAAGGCCAACGGGCTCGTGCTCCGCGGCTTCGCGGCCAAGCCCGCCCTGCCCTCCTACGCCGACCTCTACGGCCTCCGCGCCGCGGCCATCGCGGTCTATCCGATGTACAAGGGCCTGGCGCAGCTGGCCGGGATGACGCTCGTGGGCGAACCGCACACGCTCGCCGAGCAGGTCGACCAGCTGGCGGCGTGCTGGCAGGACTACGACTTCTTCTTCCTGCACTTCAAGTACACCGACTCGACCGGCGAGGACGGCGCCTTCGCGCAGAAGGTGAAGCGGATCGAGGAGCTCGACGCCATCCTGCCGCGGATCGAGGCCCTGAAGCCCGACGTGCTGATCGTGACCGGCGACCACTCCACGCCGAGCAGGCTCAAGAGCCACTCCTGGCATCCCGTGCCCACGCTGCTGGTGGCCGACACCTGCCGCCCCGACGGCCTGACGGCATTCTCCGAGCGCGAGTGCCTCCGCGGCGGCTTCGGGATCTTCCCGGCCAAGCACCTCCTGCTCCTGGCCATGGCCCACGCGCAGCGCTTCGGCAAGTACGGAGCCTGACGCCTCCCGGCATGGCTCGCGGGGCGGCACGCGTTCCCGGAGTCCCCCGGCTTCCGCCGGGGGCTTGTATGGTCGAGGTGGACCACCGCCATCGTCGCGCCGCAGGCAGCCCGGTGGGCGGAAGCCGAAGGAGCCTTGGAGCCATGGCTCCCATCGACGTGCCACTCCGTGTGGCGTGCGGCCATGGATCCACAGCGACGGAGGCTTCGCCCACCGGGCGTGACGGCCGAGCGTCGGCATCCGGTCTGAAGTAGAGTTGAGCCATGCCCCGCACCAGCGACGACGACCTCTTCCAGAGCTCGACGATGACGTTCGGCGAGCATCTCGAGGAGCTCCGCACCTGCCTGATCCGGGCCGCGGCGGGCCTGGCGGTGGCGGTGCTGCTCGGGTTCATGGTCGCCCGGCCCGTCGTGCACCTGATCGAGCAGCCGCTGCGGCGGGCGCTCGGCGACTACTACACGGGCCGGTCACTCGAGACGTTCGACGCCTGGCGGCCCCGCGCGGCCGGCGGCCCCGCGTTGCCCTACGCGCGGTCGGAGGTGGTCGACGCCGTCGAGCGGCAGGGCCTGTCCTTCGACATCCGCGAGGTCCACGCCGACCGGCTCGCCCGCGTGCTGTCGGGATCGACGGCCGCCCCGACGGCCGCCCCGACGGCCTCGGGGAGCGCGGCCTTCGACGCGGGGGCGCTCGTGCCGGTGCTGCTCTGGCAGCCGCTCGCCCGCGACCCGCGGGTGAGCATCAAGACGCTGTCCGCCCAGGAGGCCTTCGGGATCTACGTGAAGGCGGCCCTGCTCGTGGGCGTGGTGCTCGCGAGCCCCTGGATCTTCTACCAGCTGTGGACCTTCGTGGCGGCGGGGCTCTACGCGCACGAGCGGCGCTGGGTGTGGACGTTCATGCCGGTGAGCGTGGGGCTCTTCCTGGCCGGTGTCCTGCTCGCCTTCTTCTTCGTCTTCGACTTCGTGCTCGACTACCTGCTGGCCTTCAATGCCTGGCTGGGGCTCGACCCCGACCCGCGCATCAGCGAATGGATGTCGTTCGTGCTGATCCTGCCGATCGGCTTCGGCATCGGATTCCAGCTGCCGCTGGTGATGCTGTTCCTGGAGCGGATCGGCGTGGTGGACGCCGACACCTACGCGAAGCAGTGGCGCGGGGCGGTGCTGGCGATCGCGGTGGTGTCGGCGGTGCTGACGCCCGCGGACCCCTACAGCATGCTGTTCCTGGCGGTGCCGCTGTGCCTGCTCTACGCCGGCGGCATCGCGCTGTGCCGCCGCGGCGCCGCGAGTCCGCACCGGATCCGTCAGGCGGCCACGAACGCCAGCCAGTAGAAGACGAGACCGGTGACGGCCGTGCAGGCCAGGTCGATGGCCGCGAGGCGGGCCAGCCGCCGGTGCCGCGGGCCATGGGCGGCGGGCGCCGGCGGCACCGGAAACCGCGCCAGCGCCTCCCACACGACCCACACCCAGAGGCCGAAGGTCGTCACGGCGAAGACCAGGTGGATGCCCAGCGCAGCGAGCACGCCCCCCGGCCACCACGGGCTCGCCGCCGCCCGCGGCTTCCAGTCGCTCACCAGCCTGATGTCGATCTCGAAGACGAGGATCGCCGCGGCCAGCGCCGCCACGATGAACAGCTGGAGGGACTTGTGCGCCGCGTAGCGGCCGCGGCGGACCAGGGCGATGCTCCAGGCCAGCACCGGCAGCAGCGCGACCAATCCCACGAGCACGACGTCCATGCCCAGCGACGCCCGCGTGCCCAGGAAGCCGTCGATGCCGCCGGTGGGAACCGCCACCGCCGACGCGGGCTGCTCGGCGGCTGGTTCGTGCGGCATGGGGGGCGAGAGGGGCGGGGAGCGCGGAACCGGGACGGCGGATTGTAGCGCGCGGCGATCTCGGCAGACCGGCGGCGGCGGGGGGTATGCTCGGACCGCAGCACCCCGGCCGGGTGGCGAAATTGGCACACGCACGGGACTGAAAATCCCGGGGAGAGCGATCTCCGTGCGGGTTCGAGACCCGCCCTGGCCAGTCGCATCCGGCGGACGGTCTTGATCGCGTCGCGGGCGGCCTGTATTCCCCGCCCGCATGTCCCATCCCGAGACCACCGCCGCCCGCGCGCCCTCCGCCGCCGCCGTCGGGGCGCCCTGGCTGGCGGCGCCGCTGTTCGCGCTGTTGCCGATCGGCGGCTGCGGGCTCGCCAGCGGGCTCAAGCCCGCGACGGCGCAGGCTCCGCCCACGACCGCCACCGCCGCGGTGCCGGACGGGCCGGTCGTGCCGATCGTGCCGGATGCAGACCGGCAGGTGGCGTGGCTGCCGGCCGCGGACTAGTGTTCCTGCTGTGGGCGGCATCGCCCCGGCGGAGAACCGAATGTCGCTGCGTTCCCGGATCGCCACGGTGGCCGCCCTCTTGGTGCTGGCCGCGATCCTCGTCAACTCGTTGCTCCAGACGCTCGCCGCCCGGCGCGCCGTGCTCGAGCAGGTGCGGGTCGGCGGCGAGAGCATCGCCGAGGTGCTCGCACGCGCGGTGACGTCGGTGGAGCTCGCGCCCGGGAGCACCGACGACCCCACGCGGCTCACCCGCAGCGAGCCTCTGCGACGGCTGCTCGCCGAACTGGTGGGAGGTGACATCCGCGACATCCGCGTGCTCGACCCGCAGCTGACCACGGTGGCCGAACGACGCGAGGGCGACGGCGCCGCGGCTCCCCTCGACCAGCGCGACGTGGCGCTCGCCCGCGACGCGATCGCCACCGGCCGCCCGACGAGCGGCTTCGACCGCACGTCGTGCCGCGTCGCCGCGCCGGTGCGGCGCACCGACGGCCGGTCCGCGGGCGCCGTGCTCGTGGCGATCTCGACGTCGGCCAGCCGCGACGTGCTCTGGTGGCAGGCGGCCGCCGCGGCCGCCGCGGCGGCGCTCGTGGGCATCCCCGGCATCGTCGCGGCCGTGTGGCTGGCGCGGTCGATCGCCAACCCGGTGCGGCAGGCGCTGGCCGTCGCGGAGTCGATCGCCGGCGGCGACCTGAGGGCGTGCGTGGCCGGCGACGGCCGACACGAGGTGGGCCGCCTGCTCGCCGCGTTCGGCGGGATGTCGCGGTCGCTCAGCGGCCTCATCGGCAGGATCAAGGCGGCGGGCGAGCGGCTCGTGGCCGTCGAGGCCGACGCCGCGGCCGCCCTCGCCCGACAGGACCGTGCGGTCCGCGGCTTCAGCGGCTCGGCCCACGAGATCTCGGCGGCCGTCACGCAGATCTCCTCGACCAGCGAGCAGCTGCTGGCGGCGACGGGCGGGGTGAAGGACGTGGCCCGCGAGGCGGCGAGCGTCGCCGCGGAGGGCCGCGGCGGCCTGGAGAGCATGACGGCCTCGATGGAGCAGCTCGACGCGGCCATGAACGCCTTCACGCGGAAGCTGGCCACGATCAGCCAGCGGGCCGGGGGCATCACGTCGGTGGTGACGACGATCTCGAAGGTGGCCGAGCAGACGAACCTGCTGTCGGTCAACGCCACGATCGAGGCCGAGAAGGCGGGCGAGAGCGGCCGCGGCTTCCGGATCGTGGCGCAGGAGATCCGGCGGCTGGCCGATCAGACGGCGCTGGCCACCAAGGACATCGAGCGGATGGTGCGGGAGATGCAGGCGGCGGTCGCCAGCGGCACGATGGAGATGGACCGCTTCCGCAACGAGGTCAGCAGCCGGATCGGGCAGGTTGCGGACGTCAGCGAGAAGCTGGGGCGGATCATCGCGCCGGTGCAGGCGGTCACCCGGTCGCTCGACCAGGTGCACGAGGGGATGGAGACGCAGTCCCAGGGCGCGCGGCAGATCCGCGACGCCATGGAGACGCTGCGGGACGACGCCGGGGAATCGTCGGCCTCGCTGGCCGCGTTCACGGCGTCGCTCGACGAGCTGCGCCGGTCGATCGCCGAGCTCAACGCCGAGGCGGCCCGTTTCCGGACGTGAGCCGCATGGCGGGGTCGTCCCGTGACGCCACGGCCGGGGGGGCCTCGGGATCCCAGGATTCGACGTGGCCGTCCATCGCGGCGACCCAGGAGTCGGCGGACTGGCCCACGTAGCCGGTCTGGACCGTGATCCGCTGCCCGGCCGGATCGATCAGGGCGACGCTGGGGAAGGTGCGGACGCCGTGGGCGATGCACACCCGTGACCGGACGGCCCGTTCCTCGGCCGAAATCCCCTGTTTGGGCAGGTCGATCATGAGGAGCACCACCCGGCCTTCCGCCCAGGCCCGGAAGGTCTGGGTGTGCAGCACCTGCTCCTCCAGCGTGCGGCAGTGGGGGCACCAGTCACTGCCCGTGAACACCGTCAGGACCGGCTTCTGCTGCTCCCGGGCCGCTTCCAGGGCCCCTTCGTAGCTCGTCAGCCAGCCGTCCGCGGCCCGGCCGGGGCCCACCAGGAGGCACGACCATGCGGCACACGCCCACGCGGCCGCCACCAGGCCTCGACCACGACCCCGGATCCACGTTCCATGTCCAGTCATTCGCACCCGCCTCCCTGACACCCGGTTTCTCATCGGGCCGATCCGCGGCCAGCCGCGAGCCTCCCGGGCTGAAATCCAGCGAAAAACTAGGGGTCCGAGGCTCGAACTGTAAAACTGTTTCAGTTGTGCAGGTTCCGCCGCACGCCCACCTTCACCAGCTTCACCGTGGTGTCTCGGGTTGCGTGCAGCGGGACCGGCAGCCGGATCCGGCGCCGGGGCGTCGAGAGCCTCGCAGTCCGGGCCGCCGGGTGGGGTGTTGGCCGACGACCGGGGCGCGTGCCAGGGGCCCCCGACCGCGGCAGGTTGGCCGGTTCGAGGGCGGCAAAAGTCTCGTCGCGAGGGCCGCGGCGGCCCAAGGCTCCTCGAGCGTTTGCCGACCCTCGAGCCTCCTCGTTCGGCCACCGAGGAACCGCTCGGCCGGTTCCCGCATACCCGTCGCTTCGCTCCGGGCTTCCTGAGGACTGGCCCCCATGCGGCTCTGACCGCCGCCCCGGCGGGCGGCCACGGTCGCCCGGAGGTGCGACCGCTCGCCCGGCGAGGGAACCCTTGGCGTTCCCTCCGCCGGGCCAAGGCCGCGGGGGCCATGGATGGCCCCGCGGCCGTGAAGGCTAAAACTGCCAGATCGCGTCGCAGCCGCCGTAGAACTGGCCGCTGCGGTCGCCGTTGCCGTAGGGCAGCGCGCCGCCGGAGCCGCGCCGGCCGTCATACCAGTCGTAGCGCAGTTCGGGCCGGATGATCCAGTTGGCGGTGGGCTTCCAGTTCACGCCCCACGTCGCCGCCCAGAAGTTGCCGGCGAAGCCGCCGTAGGCCGGTGCCTGGCCGAAGAGCGCGTTGCGGAGCGGATTCACCACGCGGTAGCCGTCGTCGTCGCGGAACCACTCGAACCGCATGCCGCCGATCAGCGTCTCGGTGAAATTCCAGAACAGATACTGGTTGATGCCGTACCACTGGGCGGTCTGGAAGTCGGCCGGGCCGCCGGAGGCGTTGAACTGCCAGCCGTTGTCGTTCTGGAACACGTAGGTGAGCTTGTCCGAGAGCTCGTTGACGTAGACGGTGCTGATGATCGAGCGGTTGCCCACGTAGGGCAGGCCGAACTGCGGATTCTCGTTGCCGCTGGAGGTCGTGATCGTCAGCGTCTGCGTGGCGTCGGAGTTCTTGAACGTCACGCCACCGAGGTAGGCCGCGTTGGAGCCGGCCGCCGGGTAGCCGCTGTTGACGACCGGCCCGAACGTGCCCGTGCCGTCGTCCCAGTTGTCCCAGCCGTTGGTGATGCCGTTGTAGAACACGATCTGGTCGTTGGGCGTCCAGGTGGTGAGGATGCCTGTGTGCGTGAACGGCTCGCCGTACTGCATGCAGTAGGCGTGGGTGTAGAAGAAGTTGCCGATCGCCGGCACCACCTCGTAGCCGATGATGGTGGAGTAGTGGCCGAACTTCACCGCCAGGTCGTTGTAGCCCAGCTCGCCGTAGAGCTGCGGCATCGCCAGGCCGTAGTACTTGTTCGAGCCCCACCGCGGCGCGCCCAGCCCGATCGGGTCGCCCGCCCGGTAGGCGTCGAGCCCGCGGGCCGTCGTGAAGATGTAGTCGGTGCCGTAGAGCAGATCGACGCGGCCGCCCCAGTCCCAGCCGCCGTCGGCGGTGTCGAGCGTGCGCTCGTTGACAAGGTAGAGCTGGTTGAGCATGCCCTGCCAGGCACGGTCGTTGAACGTGATCGGGCCGTTCCAGGGCGCGCCCCAGCCGTTGGCCCCGATGCCGGCGTCGATCCAGCCGTACGTGGCGATGTTGCGCTCCTTGAGGAACTCGCTCTCGAGATAGCGGGTCGGACCCTCCTCCTCGGCGGGCGCCGCCTCCTGGGCGGCCTCCTGCGGCGGCAGGCCACGCAGCTGGTAGGCGTCCTCCTGCGGGACGTTGGGCACGACGGGCACCTCCTGCCCGGTTGCAAAGCCGGCGGAGGCCAGGGCGAGAAGCGCGGAGCACAGGCTGCCGACGGCGACGTGGGGCAGCCGCGAGATGGCGGTTGGCATGATCTGGAAACTCCCGGTCGGTGGCGGGCCCGCGCCGAACGCCGCTTCCGTGCGGTCCCGTCCGCGAGCCACGAGGGATGCGCCCTGCCTGCCACGATCCGCCAAAATCGCGGCCGGCCCTATTCACCCCGCGTTCTCCATCGACCGCCGCCTGTCGGGACCGCACCCCGCCTCGCAGCCGCTCGCAAGGTCCACGCCCCCTTCCGCGGCGCGTGGCAAACCCTGCCGGTCGCGGGGAGTGAGGATGTCCGTCCGCGTCCGCGGGGGCGTCAGCGGCCCGCCGGTTCGAGGGCGTCGGCGAGCAGCGCGTCGAGGAACCGCTCCGGATCGAAGGGTTCGAGGTCGTCGGGCGATTCGCCGAGCCCCACGAACCGCACCGGCAGGCCGAACCGCTCGGCCACCGGCACGATCACGCCGCCGCGGGCCGAGCCGTCGAGCTTGGCGAGCACGATGCCGGTGCACCCCGCCGCCTCCTTGAAGCCCTGGGCCTGCGACAGGGCGTTCTGCCCCGCGGTGGCGTCGATGACCAGCAGCGTCTCGTGGGGCGCGTCGGGCACCTGCTTGGCGATCACGCGGCGGAGCTTTGCCAGCTCCTGCATGAGGTTGGCCTGGGTCTGGAGCCGCCCCGCGGTGTCGACGATGCACACGTCGAAGCCCTCGGCCACCGCCTTCGCGACGGCGCGATGCGCCACGCTGGCCGGGTCGGCGTTGGCCTCGCCGCGGACCAGGTCCGCCCCGACCCGGCCCGCCCACGTCGCCAACTGCTCGACGGCGGCCGCGCGGAAGGTGTCGCCGGCCCCGAGCACCACCCGCTTGCCCGCGGCGGTGAACAGCCGCGCGAGCTTGGCGATCGACGTCGTCTTCCCCGACCCGTTGACGCCCGTGACGAGGATCACGGTGGGGCCCGAGGCGGCCACGGCCAGGCCGGCCCGGCCGCCTGCCGCCGCCGGCTCGAGCCGCGCGAGCAGCTGGCGGCGGATCGAGTCGAGCACGACGGCCGGCTCGACGACGCGGGCCCGCAGCCGCTCGCGCACGTCGGCCACGATCGCCTCGGCGGCGGCCGGGCCCATGTCGGTCTTCACGAGCGCCGCCCGCAGCTCCTCCAGGACCGGCGCGTCGACGAGCCGCCCCTCGCGCGGGTGCAGGTCGCGCACGTCGGTGCCGAGCAGCCGCGCCGTGGCGGACAGTCCCGCCTTGAGCCGGTCGAGCAGGCCGCGCTTCGGAGGCGCATCGTCCGCCGGCGGCGCGGCGCCGGCCGCGGCCTCCCGCTTTTCGCCGCCGAATCGAAAGAGTGCCATGGCTCCTGTTCCTCGTGATCCGCGTGGTCAGCCGCCGGTGGCCGCCTGCCGCTCGGCGAGCAGGCCGCCGAGGATGCCCGCCACGAACCGGGGCGACGCCTCGCTGCCGTAGCGGCGGGCGAGTTCGATCGCCTCGTCGACGACCACGGGCCCGGGCGTGTCGGTGTGCAGCAGTTCGTGGAGCGCGATCCGCAGCACGGTGCGGTCCGTGGCCGCCATCCGCGACACCCGCCAGTGTGCCGACTGGGCGTCGAGCCGCGCGTCGAGCGCGTCGCGGTCGCGGTGCACGCCGTCGATGAGCGACGCGGCGAAGGCCACGAGCGGACCGGAGTGGAGCCGGCCCTTGAGGAACCGCGCACGGTCGGTCGCGTCGGGTCCCGGGTTGAACTCCATCTCGTGGAGCATCTGCAGGGCGACTTCCCGGGCTCGGCTGCGGCGCGGCATGCGTGGCTCAGCGGGCTGGAGCGGCGATGGTGGCGAGCGCCGTCATCATCTCGACGGCCGCCGCGGCCGCCTCGGCGCCCTTGTTGGAGGCGAACGCGGCGTCGTCCCACGCGCCACCGGCGGCCGGCACCCGGGAGCGGGCCAGCGCCTGCGCCTCCGTCTCGCACGTGAGCACGCCGAACAGGATCGGCACGCCGCGGGCCCGCGCCGCCTGCTCGATGCCCTGCGCGACGGCCGCAGCGATGTGACGGTCGTGGGTCGTCTCGCCGCGCACGATCGCACCCAGGCACAGCACCGCCGCGTAGCGGCCCGTGGCGGCGAGCCGGTCGGCCGCGAGCGGGAGTTCGAAGGATCCGGGCACGCGGACGACGTCGACGGCGTCGGCGGGCAGTCCCAGCGCCGTGAGCCGCGCCAGGGCCCCCGTGAGCAGTCCCGCGGCGACGTCGGCATTCCACCGGGCCGCCACCACCGCCACGCGGGCGCCGGGGGGCGGCCGGAGCGACGAACTCGACGGGGGCATCTTGGTCATCGCCGTCTCCGCCCGTCCGTCACGCCTTGAGCGCGGCCAGGAACTCCGCGTTCGTCTTCGTCTTGCCGAGGCGATTGAGCAGCAATTCCATCGCGTCGGTCGCGTTCATCTCGCCGAGGACGCGACGCAGCACGCAGATGCGCCGGTACTCGTCGGGCTCGAGCAGCATCTCCTCGCGCCGTGTGCCCGACCGGTTGATGTCGATGGCCGGGTAGATCCGCTTGTCGACGAGCCGGCGGTCGAGCACGATCTCCAGGTTGCCGGTGCCCTTGAACTCCTCGAAGATCACGTCGTCCATGCGGCTGCCGGTGTCGACGAGCGCGGTGGCGATGATCGTCAGCGACCCGCCCTGCTCCAGCTTGCGGGCGCTGCCGAAGAACCGCTTGGGCCGCTGCAGGGCCCCGGAGTCGACGCCGCCGGAGAGGATCTTGCCCGAGTTGGGCACCTCGGCGTTCCAGGCCCGGGCCAGCCGGGTGATCGAGTCGAGGAAGATGACCACGTCGCGGCCGTATTCCACGAGCCGCTTGGCCTTCTCGATGACCATGTCGGCCACCTGCACGTGGCGGCTGGCGTTCTCGTCGAACGTCGAGCTGATCACCTCGCACGACGGCCCCTTCACCTGCCGCTCCATGTCGGTGACCTCCTCCGGCCGCTCGTCGATGAGCAGCATGAAGACGTAGGCCTCGGGATAGTTGGCGAGCACCGCCTTGGCCATCTTCTGCAGGAGGATCGTCTTGCCGGCCCGCGGCGGGCTGACGATCAGGCCGCGCTGCCCGAAGCCGATCGGCACGATCAGGTCCACCACGCGCGTGGAAAGCTCCTCGGGCGTGGTCTCGAGCACGATGCGCTCGTCGGGATGCAGCGGCGTGAGCTCGTCGAAGAACGTGCGCGTGGAGAGCTTCGTGGGGTCCTCCCCGTTGATCGCCTCGACCCGCAGCAGGGCGAAGTAGCGCTCGGTCTCCTTGGGCGGCCGGATCTGCCCGGCCACACTCATGCCGTTGCGCAGGCCGAAACGCCGGATCTGGCTCGGGGAGACGTAGATGTCGTCGGGGCACGAGAGATAGTGGTGGTCGGGGCTGCGGAGGAAGCCGAACCCGTCGGGGAGGACCTCGAGCGTCCCCTCACCGAACATCAGGCCGTTGAGCTTGATCCGTTCCTTGAGGATGCGGAACACGAGATCCTGCTTCCGCTCCCCCGCGACGTCACCGAGGTTCTCCCGGCGTGCCAAGTCCACGAGCTCCTGCATGGAGAGCTGCTGGAGGGCCGCGATCTGGGTGTCGCCCTTCTTGAGGGCCTCGTAGCGGTCGCCGATGTCCACGCCGTCCTGGACCTCGGCGGCGATCTCCTCGGCCAGCGAGATCGGCTCGCGGTCGGCATCTCCGGCGGCGGTGGGATCGGCGGACGACATAAACGAGCGGGGATCTGGCGGGATGGAGGCCGCGCGGCGACGTCGGCGGGAACCCGCGGTGCTGCGGCGCGAGCGCCGCAGGCCACGGGCCAAGACGGGCCATGACAGGCCATGAAGATCTGCGGAAAACCCCGGGCGGGAGCCGGACGTTCGGGCCGTCGCGACTACCGTCGCAGTGCCGACCAGATCCGCCCGACCTGAACCGCAGTATATGCCTCGTCGCCCGAAGCATCCACCGCGACGGTTTTTCCGGGCGCCGCGGTCCGCGGATCACCGCCGCGTTCCCAGGCGCGGTCGCGGGCCGCCTGCTGCGCCGGCTCGACGCCGCGGTCGGCGCGCCGCGCCCGCCTCACGGATTCCTCACACTCCACGACCACGATCAGGTCGCACGCGTCCGCCCAGCCGGCCTGCACGAGCAGGGGCACGTCGAGCACCACGACCCGAGGCCCGCCCGCCGCCGGCTCCGCCCGTCGATGGGAGGCCAGCCCGGCCTCCATCCGCTCCCGCACCCGGGGATGCACGAGGGCCTCGAGATCGGCGAGCGCCCGCTCGGCGGCCGGTCCCGCCGCGAACACGATCGCGGCCAGGCGTCTCCGGTCGACGCGGCCGTCGGCCCCGCACACCTCCGGCCCGAAGCGGTTCGCCACCGCCCCGCGGATCGCGGGCTCGTCGAGCACCTCGTGGGCCACGGCATCGGCATCGATCACGTCGGCGCCGAGCGCCGCGAACATCCGGGCCACGGTCGACTTGCCCGCGGCCATCCTTCCGACCAGCCCCACGACGATCATCACCGGCTCCTCACTTCTCGCACGCCGCCCAGGTGGCTCCGGAGTGCACCGAGACGTCGAGCGGCACCTCCAACTCGAGCGCCGTCCGCATCTCCTCCTCCACCAGCCGCTCCACGGCGGGCACCTCGTCGGCGGGACCTTCCAGCAGCAATTCGTCGTGGATCTGCAGCACGAGCGCCGCCGCGAGCCGGTCGTGCCGCAGCCGGCGGGCCACCCGCAGCATCGCCAGCTTGATGAGATCCGCCGCCGAGCCCTGCACGACCGTGTTGACGGCGGTCCGCTCGGGCAGTGAGAGCGCGAACGCTCCCGCGGCCGTGCGGCGACCGGCCCGGTCGCGCACGCCGGCGATCGCCCGCCGCCGGC
>JBJTIV010000390.1:0-2575 GCA_046095145.1 Planctomycetaceae bacterium | reverse complement strand
CCCGACCCTCTGGAGCACCGACACCCGCTCCTGCCGCCAGCCCAGCGCGCTCGCCGCCGTGCCGGGCTCGCGGACCCGCTACGCCACCCACGCGGGCAGCGGCCCCGCCAGGCGCGACTCGGTCACGCCGATCACGCGGCCGTCGGTGCCGTCGGGCCAGTGGATCCGCCCGACGGCGGCCGACACCGCGGCGGCGCTGGCCGGATGGTGGCCGACGAGCACCCGCGGCCCGAGGTCGGCGGGGGGCACCGCGCGGGCCACCAGCACCGGCAGGTGCGCCCCGTGCACCACGGCCCGCGACACGCTCCCGAGGATGAAGCCCTCGATCGACCCGTGACCGCGGGCGCCGACGACGAGCACGTCGGCCTTCCAGGAGGCGGCGGCCTCGAGGAGTCCGAGGGCGGCCGGCTGATCGAGGCGGATCCGCTCCGGCGCCTGCGTCAGGCCCGTGGGCAACAGGCTGCAGACGTCGTCGAACAGGCCGTCGATGGCCCCGCGGATCATCTCGCGGGTCTGGCCCGGCAGCTGCCGCTCGAGCTCCAGCGGCGAGAAGCAGATGGCCACCGCATCGGCCGCCGGGTCCACGAGCCGGCCCACGAGCCGTACGGCCTCGAGCGACTTCGGCGATCCGTCCACACCGATCAGGTATCTCATGATCCACGTCTCCTCGCTGCGTGTAGCGTCAGTGTAGGACCCTGCCCGCCGCACGTCAGGCCAGCCAGGATTTCGCGGGCTCGCCGGGCACCTCGCGCACGAGCCGCGGCACGGCATAGCCGGGCAGCGAGTCCCGGAGGTGCTGGTGCAGCAGGCGTGCCCGATCCTCGGGGACCTCGAAGTGCGCCGCCCCGCGGACACGGTCGAGCAGGTGCAGGTAATAGGGCAGCACGCCCACGTCGACGAGTCGCTCGGACAGGTCCCGCAGCGCGTCCGCCGCGTCGTTGACCCCCGCCAGGAGCACCGCCTGGTTGAGCAGCAGGCAGCGGGCGGCGGCCAGCCGGGCCAGGGCCGCGGCCACGGCACCGTCGATCTCGGCGGCGTGGTTGGCGTGGATCACCACCACCGTCGCCAGCCGCGACCCCCCGAGCCGGGCGGCGAGATCCTCGGTCACCCGGGAGGGCAAAACGACCGGCAGCCGGGTGTGGATCCGCAGTCGACGCACGTGCGCGATCGCCTCCAGCCGGCTTACGAGCTCCGCGAGCCTGCGGTCGTCCGTCATCAGCGGATCACCTCCGGAGAGGATCACCTCCGTGACCGCAGGGTCGCCGGCCACCGCGTCGAGCGCGGCATCCACTCCGTCGGCCGTCGCGCCGGCGTCGGCGTAGGGAAATTCACGACGGAAGCAGTAGCGACAGTGGACGGCGCAGGCGGCCGTCACGAGCACGAGCGCGCGGCCGGCGTACTTCCGCACGAGTCCCGGTGCGGCGAGCGCCGTCGACTCGCCCACGGGATCGGCCGTGAAGCCCGGCACCGGCACGCCCTCCTCCCGCCGCGGCAACACCTGCAGGAGGAGTGGATCGCGGGGATCGCCGCGCCGCATGCGCGCCGCATAGGCCCGGGTCACGAGCACCGGAAAGCCGTGGTCGTCGGTCTCGGCTGCGTCACCGGCGAGCCCGAGCACGCGTCGCAGTTCGGCGGTGTCGCGGATCGCGTCGGCGAGTTCGCGTCGCCAGCGCGGAGCCTCGCGATCGCGCGGTCGCACGGGCGACGGGTCGGGAAGAACGGCATCGGCCATGGCGCGGGGGCCCGGTGGTTGACAGGCCCCGGGGACTGCGCCACCCTTGACGTCCATCCCGCGTTCGCGGCCCACCGCAGGATACGGCGGCGTGGCCCGCGGCGGAACCATCCGCGGCGTTCGCGAGGCGTTCCGCCCACTTCCCGAGGACGTTCCCGTGCCCGCCTACAACACTAGCGAATTCAAGAAGGGCCTCAAGGTCCAGATCGACGGCGACCCCTACATCATGATCGAGTGCAACTTCGTGAAGCCGGGCAAGGGGCAGGCGCTCTACAAGTGCAAGCTGCGGAACCTGCTGCGGAACACGGTGCTCGACCGCACGTACAAGAGCGGCGACTCGCTCGACGCCGCCGACATTTCCACGATCGAGGCCCAGTATCTCTACAAGCAGGGCGAGTCGTTCGTGTTCATGGACAATGCCAACTACGAGCAGGACGAGCTCTCGAAGGAGCAGGTGGACGACGCCTGGAAGTGGATCAAGGAGGGCACCGTCTGCTCGATGATGCTCTACAACGGCAACCCGATCACGATGGAGCCGCCGAACCACATGCTGCTCAAGGTCGAATACGCCGAGCCCGCGGTCCGCGGCAACACGGCGACGAACCTCACGAAGCCGGTGAAGCTCGAGACCGGCGCGGAGGTGCTCGTGCCGGCCTTCATCGAGCAGGGCGACACGATCAAGATCGACACGCGGACGGGCGAGTACCTCGAGCGCGTGAAGGCGTGACGGCGCTCCGCCACGTCCCTACCGGCCCAAGCCGCGAGCGCAGCCGGCGTCGAGTGAGCGCAGGGCAGGATGCCCGGAGTGAACGTCCGGCGACGGGGCATGGGCAGCCCCTCACC
>JBJTIV010000389.1:0-16056 GCA_046095145.1 Planctomycetaceae bacterium | reverse complement strand
CTACCGGCTCTCCGGCCGCCTGGCCCCCACGGCCCCGCGGCCGGAGAGCCGGGAGGGAGCGGGCAACAGGTGGGCCGCGTCGCGGACCGCACCCGCGGCCACGAGCGAGCGCACGCGGGAGCTCGAGACGGGCAGGCCGTCCACGAGCACGGGCGACACGGTCTCGAGTTCCACGGCGTCGGCCGCGCAGAGCCGACCGAGGAGTTCCACGTCGCCACCCCGGCCCGCGCCGAACCGGAAGTCGGCGCCTTCCACCACCGCGCGGGCGCCCAGTCGGCCCCGCAGGACGTCGGTGAAAAACCGCTCGGCGGAAAGGGCCATGAGGTCGCGGTCGGTCGGCTGCACGAGCACGGCGTCGACCCCGAGCGCCTCGAGCAGGGCCGCGCGGCGGCGGGCGGTGGTGAGGGGCACGGGGGCCGTGGCGGGCCTGAGGATCGTGGCGGGATGCGGGTCGAAGGAGAGCACGACGGCGGGGATGGCCAGTCGCCCCGCGGCGGCGCGGAGCCGCTCGACGATCGCCGCGTGGCCCCGGTGCACGCCGTCGAAGTTCCCCACCGACACCGCGCAGCCGGCGGCCGGACGGCCGTCGCGGTCGAAGGGCCCGCGCCACCGACCGACCGCGGCGCTGAACACGATCGGTGGGGCGATCACCTGCACGTCGCGAAACTGGCTGCAAGGCGCGGGCCCGCGGCGGGCCGCACGGGACGAAATGATTCGAATCGGGCTGGCCGAGTCTACCCGGGGTCTGGGTATCATGGCGTTCGGTCGCTCCCGGAGCCGTGCATGGCGGACGCCGTCGAGGACAAGCAGATCTGGCTGTCGGCCGACCTCGCCTGTCGGCTGGCGGCCATCGACATCGGCTCCAACAGCGTGCGGCTGCTCGTCGCGGAGGCGCTCCGCGGCGGCACCTACCGCATCCTCGACGAGGAGCGGGAGCCGACGCGGCTCGGCAGGAGCGTGTCGTCGGAAGGCCGGCTCGACGACGAGTCGATGGACCGCACGGTCGCGGCGCTGAAGAACTTCAAGCGGATCGCGGCGGGCTTCCAGGTGACGAGCCTGCGGACGATCGCCACCTGCGCGGTCCGGGAGGCCGGCAACGGCCCGGAATTCTGCCGGCGGATCCGGGCGGAGGTCGGGCTCGACGTGGAGGTGATCTCGGGGGAGCGCGAGGCCCGCCTCGCCTTCGCGAGCGTCCAGCACGCCTTCGACCTGTCGGGAAAGAACGTCGTGGTCGCCGACATCGGCGGCGGCAGCACCGAGATCGTGTTCGCCACCGGCAACCTCATCGAGTCGATCTTCTCGACGCCGCTGGGGGCCGTGCGGCTCACCGAGCAGTTCGGCCTGGGCGCCGAGGCGGACGGCCCGGACCTCGACCGGGCCCTCGCGCAGCTCGAGGACGAGGTCGCCGCAGGGCTCAAGAAGCGCACCACGCGGCCGCTGTTCGCCCCGCACTTCCTCGTCGGCTGCGGCGGCCCCTTCACCACGCTCGCCGAACTGATGATGGCCTCGAAGCGCGAGGCGGACGTGCCGGTGGCGGGCTACCGCGTGTCGCAGGCCGAGCTGCGGCATCTCCGCGACCGGCTCGCGAAGGTTCCGCTCCGCGCCCGCCGCAGCCTCGCCGGCATGACGCCGGACCGCGCCGACATCATCCTCGCGGGCCTCACGATCATCGACGCGCTCATGAAGCGGTTTCGCGTCAACACCGTCGTGGTCCACACCCGCGGCGTCCGCGACGGACTGATCCGCGAGATGATCGACGACTCGGTGGGCGGCGCCGACGACGACCCGGCGCAGCGCGACCAGGCGATCGAGCGGCTGGCGGCCGCCTGCTCCGGGGAGCTCGAGCACGGCCGCCGCGTGGCGGCGCTCGCGGGGCGGATCTTCGAGCAGCTCGCCGCCCCCTTCGACCTGCCCGCCGGCGACCGGCAGCTCCTCGAATGCGCGGCGCGGCTGCAGGACGTGGGCTACGTGATCAACTACGACCAGCACCACAAGCACAGCTACCACCTGATCCGCAACGCGCGGCTCCCGGGCATCCGGGCCCACGACCAGGAGCTCATCGCCAACGTGGCCCGCTACCACCGCGGCGCGCACCCCAAGCGGAAGCACGAGAACATGGCCCGCCTCTCGGCCGACGACCAGAGCCGCGTCCGCCGCCTGGCGGCGATCCTCCGCCTCGCCGGCGGCCTCGACCGCAGCCGCACCCAGCAGGTCCGCGACGTGGCCGTGCGGCTGGAGGACGGCACGGCCGTCTTCGACGTCGCGGCCGACGCCGACCCCGAGGTCGACATCTGGGGCGCCGAGCGGCGCAGCGACCTGTTCGAGGAGGTCTACGGCATGCCCGTGTCGGTCCGCTGGTCGCACCCCCAGGCGGAGCGCGCGGCGGGGTGACGGTGAGTCGGCGTTGCCCGTGGGTCCCGTCCAACGATTCGCGAGGGGTTCCCCGTGCCCCGGGAGCCGGCCTTGGCGGCAAGCGCAGCCAGGATGGCGAAGCGCAGCCGGCATGGAGTGAGCGGAGGGCAGGATGCCCGCAGCGAACGTCCGGCGACGGGGCATGGGTAGCCCGTCGCGCAGGCCCCACCGATGGGGCCCGGCACAACCCGCCCAGCCTGCCCGAGCGGCACGGTCGCCTGCGAACGGAATCGTCCGCCTCGTGCGAGCCGATGATCTCTCGCACTCCCCGCCGGAGCCCGTCATGAGTCGCAGCCTCTTCCGTGTCCGCGCGGCGCTCGTCGCCGTCGCGCTCGTGGCCGTCGTTCCCTGGCATGCCGCTTCGGCCGCCAACGGCAAGCGCTGGTTCTCCGGTCCGCGGTCCCCGATGTCGACCGGCACGCCGCAGCGTCAGGCGCCCTATGCGCCGGGCGCGAGCCCCTACGTGACCGGCCACGGCACGCGGCCCAAGTACTACGTGCCCCCCACGAATCCGCGGACGCCGACCTGGAAGATGTACGGCCTGCCGCCGGGGGTCGTGCCGGGCGACTGGCCCACCTATGCTCCACTCGGATTCGGCGGGTATCGGTTCCCGGCCGTCGGCGCCCAGGCGTATCGCTGAGCCGGGCCGCCGGCCCGGGCCCGCCGGAAGGGCCCGGGTGGCGCGCGATGGCTGTTGCAGACCTGCTCCAGATCACCGAGTCGGGGCTGTGGTGCCCTCAGGGTGACTTTCACGTCGATCCGTGGCGGCGGGTGTCGCGGGCGATCATCACCCACGCCCACGCCGACCACGCCCGTGGCGGCAGCGACCGCTATCTCTGCGCGGCCGCCGGCAAGACGGTGCTCCGCGAGCGGATCGGCGGCGGCGCGCCGATCGACGTGCTGCGGCCCGGCGAGTCGCTCTCGATCAACGGCGTGCAGGTGTCGCTCCACCCCGCCGGCCACGTGCTCGGCTCCGCGCAGGTGCGGCTCGAGCACCGCGGCGTCACCTGGGTCGTCACCGGCGACTACAAGCTCCACGCCGACCCCACCTGTGCGCCATTCGAGCCGGTGCCGTGCGACGTGTTCGTCACCGAGTCGACCTTCGGCCTGCCGGTCTACCGCTGGCCCGATCCCGCCGCGGTGGCCGCGGAGATGAACGCCTGGTGGCGGACCAACCGCGACGCCGGCCGCACGAGCGTGATCCTCGCCTACTCCCTCGGCAAGGCGCAGCGCATCGCCGCCCTGGTCGACCCCACGATCGGACCGATCGTGGGCCACGGCGCCGTGATGCGGATGGTGGAGGCCTACCGGGCCAGCGGCGTCCGCCTGCCGCCGATCGACCGCGTGCCGCCCCGGGCCCGGCGCGTGGGCGACGGCCGGGCGCTCGTGATCGCGCCGCCGAGCGTGCTCGGGGGCTCGTGGCTGCGGCTCTTCGGCGACTCGGCCGTGGCGGCGGCCAGCGGCTGGATGCTCGTCCGCGGCGTGCGCCGGCGGCGCGGACTCGACCGCGGCTTCGTGGTCAGCGACCACGCCGACTTCCCGGGGCTCATGGCGGCGATCGGCGCCGCGGGCGCGCGGCGCGTGCTCGTCACGCACGGCTTCGCCGACGCGCTCGCCAGGCTGCTGCGGGAGCGCGGCCTCGACGCGGGCGTGTTGCCGACGCGCTTCGTGGGGGAGGCGGCGCCCGACGCGGCGGCTTCGGACGAGGAGGACGAGGGCGAGCTGAGCGCGGAGGCGGTGGTGTCATGAGTCGTGCGGGTCTTCGCCGGGGCGGTTCGGGGTCGCCCATGCCCCGTCGCCGGACGTTCGCTCCGGCCCTCCGGGCCTGCACTCACTCGGAGACGCCTGCGCTCCGCCATCCATGGCTGCGCTTGACGTCTACGCCGGCTCTCAGGGCGATGGGCGACCCCTCACGAGTCCTTCGCCAGGCAACCGAACACAGGGTCTCGCGGCATGCGCGCGTTCACTGACCTCTACTGGCGGCTCGACGCCACGACGAGCACCAATGAGAAGGTGGTGGCGCTCCGCGAGTATTTCGCCGCGGCGCCTCACGACGACGCCGCGTGCGCCCTGGCGGTGCTCCGCGGCGACCGCCAGCTCCGCGCCGTCTCCACCGTGCAGCTCCGCGAGTGGGTGGCGGAGGAGGCCGGCTACCCGCCGTGGCTCGTCGAGGAGTGCTACGCGCACGTGGGAGATCTCGCGGAGACGCTCGCGCTGCTCCTGCCCGACGCGGACGACGCGACGGCCGCACCGGCCGCCAACGCGGCAGATGCAGGAACCGGAGCCGGTCTCGCGGCCGTGATGCGCGACACGGTTCATGGGCTTCGCGATGCGGCCGAGGATCGGAAGCGCGAGGTCGTCACGACCGTCTGGCGACGGCTCGCGCCTCGCGAGCGGATCGTGTGGCACAAGCTGCTCACCGGCGGACTCCGCGTGGGCGTGTCGCGCACGCTCGTGGCCCGTGCCCTCGCCGAGGTGGCGGGCGTCGATCAAAGCGTGATGGCCCACCGTCTGATGGGTGACGCGGCCACCGACGCGGCCGGCTTCGCGCGGCTGCTCGCCCCCGAGGCCGCGGCCGATGACGACCGGCGGCCGTATCCTTTTTTCCTGGCGTCGGCCCTCGACCGCGCGGAACCCGCCGCGGTGGCTGACGACCTCGGGCCCGTCGCCGACTGGCAGGCCGAGTGGAAGTGGGACGGCATGCGGGCGCAGCTCGTCCGCCGGGGCGACGGCGTCGCGGTCTGGAGCCGCGGCGAGGAGCTGGTCATCGAGGCGTTCCCGGAGATCGCGGCGGCCGGCCTCGAGCGGCCGCCCGGCAGAGTGCGCGACGGCGAGCTGCTCGCCGTCCGCGACGGCCGGCTGCTCGGCTTCGCGGCGCTCTCGAAGCGGGCGAGTCGCACGCGGGTGACGAAGCCGGTGCTCGCCGACGTGCCCTGCGCGTTCGTGGCCTACGACCTGCTCGAGGCCGAGGGCGTCGATCTGCGCGACCGGCCGCTCGCGGAACGCCGCGCCGCGCTCGAGCGAATCGTGCCGGTGGCGTTCGCCGACGTGCTCGGCGGTCGGGCGGCCGGCGCCGGTCCCTTCCTGTCACCGCTCGTGGCCGGTGACTCGTGGGACGCCCTCGCCGCCCTCCGCGCCGAGTCGCGGCGTCGCGGTGTCGAGGGGCTGATGCTCAAGCGGCGGTCGAGCGCGTATGCCACGGGCCGCACCCGCGGCGACTGGTGGAAGTGGAAGATCGAGCCGCTCGAGATCGACGTGGTGCTCCTCTACGCGCAGGCCGGCCACGGCCGCCGCGCCGGCCTCCACAGCGACTACACGCTGGGTGTGTGGCACGAGGACAAACTCGTCACGGTCGCCAAGGCCTACTCGGGGCTCACGGATGCCGAGATCGTGGAGATCGACCGGATCGTGCGGGCGACGACCGTGGAGAAGCATGGTCCCGTCCGCATCTGCACGCCCACGCTCGTGTTCCAGATGGCGTTCGAGGGCGTGAGCGCCTCCACGCGTCACAAGTCCGGCGTGGCCGTGCGCTTTCCGCGACTCGTCCGCTGGCGGCGCGACAAGGAGCCGGCCGACGCCGGCACGCTCGCCGAACTCCGGAGCATGATCCACTGAGCGATCCACTGACCGCTGGGGAGCCCCGGCACGCGGCGAGGCCCGGGCGTCGTGGCGGCGGCCCGGGGCCACAGGCTCTCCACGGAACCCCGCCACCGAGGGCTCTTTCCCGCAGGCACCTGTTGGCAAGCGCCGCGCATCGGATATGACACAGTCGTCGCGGGCACAGGGACGACCATCGTGGGCGAACGGATGCGCACATCCGCCTTCCTCGCCGCCGCTCTGGCGGTGCTGGCCCCCGGGCCCGCGCGGGCCCAGCTCCGCGTCGTCACCTACAACACCTTCTCGTCCGGCTCGACGGCCGCCTACACGGAGCCGCGGGCCGCGATCGGCACGGTGTTCGCGGGCCTGGCCGCACAGAACCGTCCCGGGTTCGCCGGGCCGCTCGACATCGTGCTGCTTCAGGAACAGGAGAACGTCACCACCACGGCCCTGTTCCGCGACCTGCTCAACACCACCTTCGGCACCGCCACGTACGCCAGCGGCACGCTCAACGGCGCGTCCACGGGGGGCGGCCGGCCGGGCGTCGTCTACAACTCGAGCGCCGTGGAGCTCATCGCCGAGACCGCCGTGAACGTCACGAGCAGCACGGGCGCCGCCCGGGCCACGATCCGCTACCAGTTCCGCCCCGTCGGCTACGACGCGGCCGCCGACTTCTACGACTACAACAGCCACTTCCAGGCCAGCGACACGACCGACGACAGGAGCCGCCGGGGTGTCGAGGCCGCCCAGATCCGCTCCAACGCCGACGCGCTCGGCGCCGGGGTGCTCGCCGTCTACGTCGGCGACATGAACCTCTATCGCTCGACCGAGGCGGCCTTCGTGAACCTGACGGGCACCGGCAATGGCCAGGCCTTCGATCCGATCGACCGGGTCGGCAGCTGGACGGGCGGCGCGTCGTTCAAGGACGTCCACACCCAGTCGCCCGTGACCACGTCCCAGTTCGGCGGCCAGGTGGTCGGCGGCCTCAACGACCGCTTCGACTTCCAGCTGGTCACCGGCGGCCTGCTCGACGGCCGCGGTCTCGACTACATCCCCGGGTCGTACTGGGCCTTCGGCAACACGGGGTCGCACGTGCTCAGCGGCGCCCTCTCCTCCGGCTCGTCCGCCGCGGGCCTGCAGCAGTACCTGCCCGGCTCCAGCGAGGCGCAGGCCGCCGACGTGATCTCCGCGATCATGGCCTCGAGCGACCACCTGCCGGTGGTGGCCGACTACCGGCTGCCCGCGCGGCTCGCGGTGACGGCCCCCGTGCTCTCCGGCACCGCGCTGCGAAATGCCGTGCTCTCCGGCACGTTCACCGTGACGAACGCCGCCCCGGCGCGATTCGCCGCCGGCGCCGAGACGCTCGACTACACGATCTCGGCCGCGGGCGGCCTCACGGCCAGCGGCTCCGGGTCGCGTCCGGCGCTCTCCACCGCGGCGAGCCACGCCTTCACCGTCGCCACCGCGGCGGCGGGCACGCGGTCGGGCACGCTCTCGGTGGCCCCCTCGAGCCCGCAGGCCGCGGCGGCGGCGTTCACCCGGGCGTACACGGTCGAGGTGCTCGACACGGCGCAGCTGCAGCGGATCGCATACGCGCTGCCGGGCGCGGCGTTCACCGGCACGTTTTCCTTCACGGGCTCCACCGGACACGTCGCGTCGCTGCCCTACAACGGCGGGGCGATCGGCGACGTCGCGGTCGGCGCCCTCGTCAAGGTCGGCGTGACCTCGTCGTCGAACAGCGGCAACTCGCGGGCGTCGCAGTGGCCGACCGGGGCCACGACCGGCTCCGATGCGTTCGCCGGTGCGGTCGATCTCGGCAAGTACTTCGAGTTCACGCTGACGGCCGATCCCGGCCACGTGCTGGACATGGACTCGCTCACGTTCGGCGTGGGCCGCAGCGCGACCGGACCGCGGCAGTGGCAGTGGCGATCGAGCGTGGACGGGTTCGCGGCGGCGATCGACACGTACGCGTCGGTGCATGCCGGCCTGACGCGTTCGGGAGGCATCCTCACGAATCCCGACTCCGACAGTTCATGGACCGGCAACGTGCTCGATCTCTCGGCGGCCGCGTTCCAGGGGCTCGAGGCGCTGACCCTGCGGTTCTACGGCTTCAACGCCGAGGGCACCGGCGGCACCGGCGGTCTCCAGGGGCCGCTGTCGTTCGCCGGCGACGTGGTCACCGTGACCGACTCGGTGCCGGCCACGATCGGCTCGGGCGGTTTCCTCCGCGTCTCCAATGCCGCCGCCGCCGCCGGCACGCAGCGGGCCACCGCGAGCATCGCCACCCGGGCGCTCACGGGCGCCGCGGGCTGGAGCGTCAACGGTCTCGACGTGGGGGCCACGGTGGCGGCGGCCGCGACGCTGTCGGGCACGGTGTCGTTCGCCGCCGCGGGCCGGCTCAACGGCACGTACTCCGGCACGCTCACCCTGGGCCTCGAGCACGCGGCCCAGTCCCTGCCCGGTGCCGCTCCGGGCGACCTGGGCACGCTGTCGTGGAACCTGTCCACGACCGTGGTCGGCAACACGGGCTCCGGCACCGCGGCCGTCGGCGCGGGACAGACCTACGCCGGGCTGGGCATCGGCTCGTCCGGCGATCCCGGCCGGCTCGCGCAGATCCTGGCCGGCACGGCGGCCACCGCCCGCACGGTGAGCATGAGCTTCGCGGCGGCGCCGGTAGGCAGCAGCCTGGCCAGCGGCGCGCTCTCGCTCCAGGGCACGTCCGGCGACGCGCTCGTCTTGTCGCTCTCCTACGACGCGGCCGTCGCCGCCGGACTCGGACCGACCGTCTTCCTGGGGTGGCTCGACACCCGCGACGGGAGCGGCACGGCCGGGCAGTGGATCAACGCGGTGCTCGGCAATTCGACCAACGCCGTGTCGCTGGAGACCGGCTACGCCGGCTCCTGGGCCGCGTACGTCGGGGCGTTCTCGGTCAGCGGGCCGGCCCAGGCGCTCGGCGCCTGGGGCTACGACGTCGCCACGACGACCGCCTGGGCCGTGATCGACCACAACAGCCAGTTCGGGGTGGTGGCCGCGGTGCCCGAGCCGACCGCGGGCATGCTGGCCGCCCTCGGACTGGTCGGCTGGCTGGCCACGGCGCGGCGCCGCCGGGCCGCGGCCCGGCGCCCGGCCGCCTGAAGGCCCTGCCACGGGCCGCGTCGGAGCCGGTCGGTCGCGGCCGCGCTACACTGCCGGTCGCAGACGAGCACCCCTCCCGGAAAACCGGCCCGTGACGACGCGGGGAACGGCACCTCGATCGAGATCGCAGCGGCCGCGGGCCACCGCGCCGACTCCCGTCGCCCCGACCACGTCCGCGTTCCGCGACTGGTTCACCCGCCGCGGCTGGCGACCGTTCGCCTTCCAGGAGCAGGTGTGGGATGCCGCGGCCTCGGGCGCGAGCGGCCTCCTCCACGCTCCGACCGGCACCGGCAAGACGCTCGCCGCGTGGCTCGGCGCCGTGGCGCGATCGGCGGCGGCACCGCGGACCGACGCGGGGCCGCGGGTGGTGTGGATCACGCCCTTGCGGGCCCTCGCCGCCGACACGGTCCGCGCGCTGGCCGAGCCGCTCGCCGGCCGCGACGCCGTCGTCCGCGGCTGGACCGTCGCCGCCCGCACCGGCGACACGCCGGCCGCCGACCGCCGCCGGCTGCGCGACCGCCGTCCGACCGGGCTCGTGACGACGCCCGAGTCGCTCTCCATCATGCTCTCGCTCGAGGATGCGGCCGACGTCTTCGCCGAGCTCGACACCGTGATCGTCGACGAGTGGCACGAACTGCTCTCGACGAAGCGCGGCGTGCAGACGGAACTGGCGCTGTCCCGGCTGCGGGCCCTGCGGCCGGACCTCGTCACCTGGGGCCTCTCCGCCACGCTCGCGAACCTCGACGAGGCGCTGGCGGCACTCGTCGGCCCCGACCGGGCGGCCGACGCGCAGCTGGTGTCGGCGCGGATCCCGCGCCAGCTCGAGATCGAGACGCTGATTCCGGATCCGATGGAACGGTTTCCGTGGGCGGGACACATGGGCATGCGACTCCTGCCGCAGGTCGTGGCGGCGATCGAGCGGGCGGCGACCACGCTCGTGTTCACGAACACGCGATCGCAGGCCGAGCGCTGGTTCGACGCGCTGCGCACAGCCCGGCCCGACTGGCGACGGTCGCTCGCCCTGCACCACGGCTCGGTCGATCGCGAGCTGCGGAGCCGGGCCGAGGAGGGACTCCGCCGCGGGACGCTCACGTGCGTCGTGGCCACGTCGAGCCTCGACCTCGGCGTCGACTTCGGTCCGGTCGAGCAGGTGCTCCAGGTGGGCAGCCCCAAGGGCATCGGCCGGCTCCTGCAGCGGGCCGGCCGCAGCGGCCACGCCCCGGGCGCCACCGGCCGGCTGGTGTGCGTGCCCACCCACGCGCTCGAGCTCGTGGAATGCGCCGCCGCCCGGGCTGCCTGCGAGCGCGGCGAGGTCGAGGCCCGGCGGCCGCTCGCGGGCGCCCTCGACTGCCTCGCGCAGCACCTCGTCACCGTGGCCTGCAGCGGCGGCTTCCGCGCCGACGACCTCCGCCGCGAGGTGGAGTCGACGCGGGCCTTCGCCGGCCTCGACGACGCCGCCGGGCGCGGGGCGCTCGACTGCGCGGCCCGGGGCGGGCCGGCGCTGGCCGCCTACCCGGACCACGCGCGGATCCGCGAGCGCTTCGGCCGCTGGTACGTCACCAGCCGCGCGCTGGCCCGCCGCCACCGCATGAACATCGGCACGATCGCCGGCGACGCCACGGTCGACGTGAAGTGGCTGCGCGGCGGATCGCTGGGCACGGTGGAGGAGTCGTTCGTGTCGCGGCTCGACCCGGGCGACCGGTTCCTGTTCGCGGGCCGGCCGCTCGTGCTCTTCCGCTTCGACGGGCTCACCGCCTGGGTGAAGCGGGCCCGCGGCCCGGCGCCACTGCAGGTGCCGCGCTGGAACGGCGGCCGCATGCCGCTCTCCACGCTGCTCTCGGAGGCCGTGCTCGACCTCGTCCGCGACGCCGTGCGGCCCGGCGGCGGCCGGACCGCGGCCCGCGAGGTGGCGGCGGTAATGCCGCTCCTCGAGACCCAGGCCCGCTGGAGCCGGCTGCCGGACCGCGACACGCTCCTGGTGGAGCGCTGGCAGGGCCGCGACGGCTGGCACGCCTTCGTGTTTCCGTTCGCGGGCCGGCTCGTCCACGAGGGGCTCGCCGCGCTCGTGGCCTGGCGGGTGGCGCGGGCCAAGCCGAGCACGCTCACGTTCGCCTGCACCGACTGGGGCTTCGAGATCGCCGGCCGCGACGTGCCGGCGGCCGACGGCCGCACGTGGCGACGGCTGCTCTCGCCCGCGAACCTGCTCGAGGACCTCGTCGCCTGCCTGAACGCCACGGAACTCGCCCGTCGCCACTTTCGCGAGATCGCCCGGGTCGCCGGCCTCGTGAGGACCTCGGGCGCGAGCGACCGGCAGACGCAGGCCTCGGCGGGGCTGATCTACGACGTGCTCGCGGAGCACGACGCGGGCAACCTGCTCCTGGCCCAGGCCCGTCGCGAGGTGCTCGAGCGGCAGTTCGAGTTCACCCGGCTCCGCGACACGCTCGACACGCTCGCCACCCGCGACCTCGCGATCGTGGACACGCCCCGGCTGTCGCCGCTGGCCTTCCCGATCTGGGCGGAGTTCGTGCAGTCGCGACTGACCACGAAGGACTGGCTCACCCGGATCGCCGACATGGCCCGCGACCTCGAGGCCGCGGCTGGAAGCCGCTCATGAGCGTCACCCGGCGCGTTCCCCGCACGATCGGAGCCGAGGCGACGGACGACGGGCGCTGGGACGAGACCGCGTCTGCATGGCACGCTGGGTGGCCTCCAGACCCGGAGTCCCCCGGCTTCCGCCGGGGGCTTGCGTGCGACGACGCCTCCTTCCAAGCCCGGAGCGGAAGCGACGGGACTCCGGTCCGTTGGGCGAAACCGCGCGGTCATCGGAAACGTCCGATCCGCCTTGTATGGTATGGGTCGTCTCGGATTCACAACGCATGAACATCGCCATCGCCGCCTCGGCCGCCTCGGCCGCCGCGGCGGCCGCCACCGAGGCCGACATCGTGCTCGTGCCGGGCCGCGCGGCCTACCTGCCCGCCACCCGCACGCTGCTCGTGGCCGACGTCCACCTCGGCAAGGCCGCCACGTTCCGGGCGGCCGGCATGCCGGTGCCCGAGGGCTCGGCGCAGGCCGACCTCGCGCGGCTCGCGCGGCTCGTCACCGAGACGGCCGCGGTGCGGCTCATCGTGCTCGGCGACCTGTTCCACGCGAAGCGCGGTGCCACGGAGCGGGTGTTCGCCGAGTTCACGGCCGCCCGCGCCACGTTCGCCGCGACGGAGGTGCTCCTGGTGGCCGGCAACCACGACCGCTCGCTCGGGGCCCTGCCGCCGGCACTCGGCATCGACTCGCTGCTCCGCACGCACGACGAGCCCCCCTTCCACTTCGTCCACGACCCGGCCACCGAACTGCCCGAGACCTGGCGAAAGGCCGAGTGCACGATCGGCGGCCACCTGCACCCCACGGTCGCGATCACAGGACCGGGCGGCGATCGCATCGTCGAGCGCTGCTTCGTGGCCGAGGAGGCCGCGCTGGTGCTCCCGGCGTTCGGCTCGTTCACGGGCGGCCACCGCGTGGAACCGGCGCCCGGCGTGCGGCTGTGGGTCGCCCGTGACGACGGCGTGGTGGACGTCACCCGGATCGCGAACCTGGCCGCACGGCCGAACTGACCTCGCCGCAGGCCACGTGCAGTCGGTCGAGCAGGTCGCGGGCGGTCATCGAGACCTGGCCGAGGTCGTGCGCCGCGGCGTCGCCGGCGCGGCCGTGGACCCACGCCGCCAGCCGCGCGGCGGCAAACGGCGCGAGTCCCTGCGCAAGCAGCGCCGCCGCCACGCCCGTCAACACGTCGCCGGTGCCGGCCGTGGCCATGCCGGGGTTGCCGGTCTCGTTGCGGGCGCGCTCCCGGGCGTCGACCACGAGCGTGTCCACGCCCTTGAGCACCACCACGGCGTCGCTTGCGGCCGCCATCTCGGCCGCCGCCCGCTCGAGACCGTCGCGGTCGCGCGCCGCGGGGCCGTCGGCCGCCGCACCCAGCAGCCGCGCCATCTCGCCGGCGTGCGGCGTGAGCACCCGCGGGCCGGCGTGCCGCCGGCGGTCCGCGGCCGGCACCTGCGCGAGCGCCCACAGGGCGTCGGCGGCGAACACCGCCGCCTGCGGCAGCTCGCGCCAGAGGCGGAGCACGAGGTGCCGGACCGCGTCGGACCGGCCGATGCCCGGGCCCACGGCCACGGCATCGGCGGACGCGACCCGGGCCATGACGGCGTCGCCGGCCGCGGTCGCGAATGCGCCGTCGGCCGCCGCCGGCGCCGCCCGCGTCATCACGCAGGGATCGAACGCGGCCGCGACCGCCGCCGCCCCCTCGGGCGCGACGATCTCCACGAGCCCCGCGCCGCTGCGGAGCGCCGCCCTGGCCGCCAGCGCCGGCGCACCGGCCATGCCGGCGCTGCCGCCCACGACCACGACCCGGCCGTAGTCGCGCTTGCTCGTGTCGCGACGGCGCTCGGGCAGTCGCGGGAGATCGGCTGGGAGCGTCATCGGGCAATGCTCCAGAGACATCGTCACAGTTCGGGGTTGCCCGTGCCGTCTCGCCCGGACGCTCGCTGCGTTCATCCTGGGCTCCGCTCGCTCGATGCTGCCTGCGCTTCGGCATCCTGCCTGCGCTGGCCAGCCACGCCGGCTCGACGACACGGGCAACCCCTCACGGAACGTAACTCGTCAAGTCGTCATCGTACCGCCCGCCGGGGCGGCCCATCCGAGATGGCGGCCCGTGCGCGGCGCGCAAGCCCCGTTGCCTTGACTGAAAACCCGCGGACGGGCTACCTTCGCCCACGATTTCGGCCGGCCCGCCGCCCCCGTGGAGACGCGACACCGCTCATGTCAGCCGCCAAGAATCCCGCCGGCCAGGGCGACATCTTCGACGTCAAGAAGGTCCGCCAGCTCATCGAGTTGATGAAGGAGCACGACCTGTCGGAGCTCGACCTGCGGCAGGAGGACAACCGCGTGCGAATCCGCCGCGGCGGCGAGGTCGTGGCCTTCTCGGCGCCGGCGGCCCCCGCGGCCCGCCCGGCGGCGACCGCCCCGGCGGCCGAGCCCGCCGCGGCCGCCGCCGACACGCTGCTCGCGGTGAAGAGCCCCATGGTGGGCACCTTCTACCGGGCCAGCGGCCCCGATTCCGCGCCCTTCGTGAAGGTCGGCGACCGGATCGGCCCCGAGAAGACGGTCTGCATCATCGAGGCCATGAAGGTGTTCAACGAGATCCCCGCCGGCGTGTCGGGGCAGGTCGTGGCGATCCTCGTCGAGAACGGGGCCCCGGTCGAGTTCGGCCAGCCGCTCATCAAGGTCGATCCGGGCGCCTGACGCCGCGGGCGGACGCATGTTCAAACGGATCCTGATAGCCAACCGCGGCGAGATCGCGCTCCGCGTGATCCGCGCCTGCCGTGAGCTCGGCATCGAGACGGTGGCGATCTTCAGCGAGGCCGACCGCGGCGCCCCCTACCTCGAGTTCGCCGACGAGGCGATCTGCGTGGGGCCGGCCCGGGCCGCCGACAGCTACCTGCGGATCGACCGGGTGATCAGCGCGGCCGAGATCGGGAACGTGCAGGCCATCCACCCCGGCTACGGCTTCCTCTCGGAGAATTCCCACTTCGCCGAGGTCTGCCGCTCCTGCAACATCGGCTTCATCGGTCCCACACCCGAGGCGATGGAGCGGGTGGGCGACAAGAACTCCGCCCGGGCGCTGGCGCGGGAGGCGGGCGTGCCCACGGTGCCGGGCAGCGACGGCATCATCGGCAGCGAGCAGGAGGCGATCCGCGTCGCCAAGGACATCGGCTTCCCGGTGCTGCTCAAGGCCACCGCCGGCGGCGGCGGCAAGGGCATGCGGGTGGCGGCCAACGACCTGGCGCTGGCGAGCGCCTGGCAGCAGGCCTCGGCGGAGGCCCAGGCCGCCTTCGGCAATCCGGGCATCTACATGGAACGCTACGTGGAACGGCCGCGGCACGTGGAGATCCAGATCCTCGGCGACCAGCACGGCAACGTGTTCCACCTCTGGGAGCGCGACTGCTCCACGCAGCGGCGGCACCAGAAACTCATCGAGGAGAGCCCCTCGCCCCGGCTGCCGCAGGCCACCCGGCTCAAGATGGCCGAGGCCGCCGTGCGGCTGGCGAAGGCGGCCGGGTACTACTCGGCCGGCACGGTGGAGTTCATCGTCGATCAACAGGACAACTTCTACTTCATCGAGGTCAACGCCCGGATCCAGGTGGAGCACCCCGTGAGCGAGATGGTCACGGGCATCGACCTGCTGAAGGCGCAGATCCGGGTGGCCGCCGGCGAGAAGCTCGGCCTCGTGCAGGAGCAGATCGTGCCCCGCGGCCACGCCATCGAGTGCCGCATCAACGCCGAGGATCCGGCCCACAACTTCCGCCCCAATCCGGGCCGCATCGAGCGGATCATCGCCCCGGGCGGCTTCGGCGTGCGCTGGGATTCCCACGCGGCCACCGGCTACGTCGTGCCGCCCCACTACGACTCGCTCGTGGGCAAGCTCATCGTCCACCAGCCGACCCGCCGGGAGGCGATCGACACGATGATCCGCGCGCTCAAGGAACTCCGCGTCGAGGGCATCAAGACCACCGTCCCGCTGCACCTCGAGGTGCTCTCCAACACCGCCTTCCACGAAGCCCAGGTCGACACGACCTTCGTGGAACGCATGCTCGCCGGATAGGAGTCCCGATGCCCGAGTCGCTCTCCCGCCCCCCGAAGGCCGTCCACCACTTCCGCCGCGTCGCCATCCTGTTCGCCGGCGGCCCCGCGCCCGGTGCCAACGCCGTGATCTCCACGGCGGCCATGTCGTTCATGCGCGAGGGCACGGAGGTGCTGGGCATGAAGCACGGCTACTCGTCGCTGGCCGAGTTCTCGCCCGCCAAGCCGCTCGCCGAGGGCCGCGACTACATCCGCATCACCCCCGACTTCCTCAAGCGGACC
>JBJTIV010000388.1:0-19936 GCA_046095145.1 Planctomycetaceae bacterium | reverse complement strand
GCCCCATTCCTCCCTGCCCTTCTCTCGGCTGCGGTAGGGCAGCGCGGGCGTGCCGGGATTGGCGCGGTTGTCGGCGGAACGATGCCCCTCGCCGGCCTTGCCGGCGGCGGGGCGGATGGAAACAGAAACCTTGGAAACGTTGTGGCTTTTCATGGCCATCTCCTGAAACACGAATGGTGGAGTGTCCTGGGCCCAGGACTGCGGTACGCGGGTGGATGCCAGGCCACACGGCCACGGCAGGAAATCCCCTAGAACCACACGGGCTGCGGCAAAATCGCGAGGATGAGCCGCAGGGCTCGCCAGTCGTTCGGTGACGGCGGCGCAGGGCCGCCGCTATTCGCTGTTGTGGACGAGACGGAGCAATCCCCACGGGGACCGTCTCAGCGGGCCGAATGTCCCGCCCGTCGCCATTGGCGGGCGGGTCGGCCGATTCCGCTGGGACAACGTCACGGCGACGAGCCGTGACCTCTAAAGATTCATGAGGGTCCTGGCCGTGATCTTCACGGCCGCACGCCCCTGATGCGATCGGAGGGCCGGAAGCCCCCGGCTGGCCAACCGCCTCGAGCGTTGCCGATAGACGCCGCTGGACGTCCGCCTTGAGCGCAGCCGACGGGAGCACCTGCGGCTCGCCGTAGAGAGGCACCGGGAGCGGATGGTTACCCAGGGCGACTACTCCCCTGGCGACTTTCCTCACCTTCCGGGTGCCCTTCAGCCCCTCCTCGAAGAATAGCCCTATACGCAGGCCGATCCGTTCCAGCATTGACCCCCTCCCCAAATCCTGATCTCACCGCCTGTTGGAGATTGCCGGTTTCGGCCGGATCAGCATCACGACCGAGCAGGAGTCGAGTAGCCGCCGGCCGGACGAGGCGGCGTTCTTCCACTACGTGACATGCCAGGCAGGCGTCGCCCAAATCGTACGATGATGTCGTACACCCTTATTCCATGCCCGCTCTCGGAGGTGCCCCGTTGCCGCCCATCAATGTGTTGACAAGCCCCTACACGAATGCCGTGATCGCTGAATACGCTCTCGACACGTTCGAGTCCGCCGACGCCAAGATCGGCAAAGCCCGCGGCGCCCAAGAGGCATGGGCGAAGCTGTCGCTTGACACCCGGCGGCGGCTGTTTATCCAGGCCCTTGCCGCCATCGAGCCGGAGTTGGAGAGCTATGCGTGCCGCATCTCCGACGAGATGTTCAAGCCCATCACGCAGGCACGCCAGGAACTGGCTGGCGGCATTGCCAAACTTCGGCGGTTGGCCGACCTCGCGGAGTTAGTGCAACATTCGTTCTGTAAATCGCCGGTGCGTGCCTGACCGAGGCGAGCGCAAGCGAGCCGAGGGAAGGCACGCACATCCGCGAAGCGGCGTACCGCCTTCACGATCGCCGCCTCCGAGATGGAGTGGCTGAAGGCGATCCTGAATGTTCTGCCCGTGGCGCATGCCTTCCGGCCGCCGGCACGCGTTTCCTGGATCGTGGCAAGCGCCTTCGCATCCTGGGAAACCGCCCGCCCCTGCGACACCGCGAGACTGAGAACACAAATGACCGAAAGCCAGACTCGCGACGCCATGAGAATCTCTCCGTGAGGGAACTGGTCTGAAAAAAGCCAGTGCCCTTGTTCACGCACGGAGGTGCGTCGCTGCTTTTGCTGTCCGCGAGTCTACCAGCGACTTCGCGCGTGCTGCGGCTCCAAACCCGCAAAGTTACGAATCCGGCTCAGGCGGGGACGAATCCGCCGCGAGACCCTGCCGACACGCCCCAATCGGCGAGTCTGGCGGCGCGGGGTCTGGGGCCGAACTGACCGGCCCTGAGGTCGTTCAGGAAGTGCGAGACAGCCTCCAACCTCCGCACCCATGCCGACCAAGTTCAGCACCCATGTCGACCTCCATCGGCGCCAGTGCTGAACCGGTCCTACCTAAGAGATAGCCCGGCCAATGGCACGTCGGCAAGCGTCGCCCGACGGATGAGCGGCTCGTGAGCGGGTTGCTCCCGCCTCCCGAGGCTGCCCCGGCCCGGAAAGCGGTTCCCTGGATCGGCCCCCTGCTCCCCTGAAGTGGCGTTTTTCTCGTGTCGGCGCGGAGTCTCTCCGAGTCCGGCGGCCTCGGGGCTTTGTCGTGACCCCGCGAGCGGCGGCGGTTCGAGCGGTTCGCCTAGGTGGGTGAGGATCTTGCGGATCGGGCCCGGCTCCGTGATGAAGGAGATGAGCCGGATGTCGCCACCACACCCCGGGCACTCCAGCGGAAACTCCTCCCCCACCCGAGCCATGAGTTTGGCCCAAGCGATCCGGGAGGTGTCGTGGGAGGGCGGTTTGTCGCATGAGTCGCAGCAGTCGCCGGTGGTATCTTGGCCCGCCGCATGTCCGCCGAACGCATGCCCATGAGGCGCGGCAGCCCTGTGCGGCCGCTTCGGCTACGCCTCAGCGACCGCACAGGGCTGTTCTATCTGAGGGTGAATCCCTAACTTGAAAACTGGTGCCGCACTGGGGGGCAGGCCAGGCCCGAACCATCTTTCCTCGCCGCAATGCCGCGATCGCCCTCCCTTGGGTTGCACCACCCAGAGATTCTCTCTCTGAAAGTGGCGACGTTTCGGGGGGCAGCTCACGACGAGCAGGCCCTCGTCGAGGAAGCCAACAGGAGCCACCGGACGCTGCGCAGGAGAGACATCCGATCGATCTGGGGCACGCTGGCGGTGAACCCGAGGGACATGCACTGTTTTTTCCTTGCAGTAAAACGGTTTTCTCTGTACTGATATGGGATGTCCCAGCTGTCGCGGAGCGGCGTCTCGATCATCGCGGCCCAGGCCGTCGTGCTGCTCTGCCTCCAGGCCCACGCCCAACTCCGCATCCTCGACTACAACGTGGCGGCGAGCGGGTCGGCTTCGTCAGGCCCTCGGGCCGGCATGGACTCGGTCCTGCGGGCGATCAACGCCCAGAACCGCCCGGGCTTCTCGAAGCCCGTCGACATCATGCTCATGCAGGAGGCGGACAGCGTCTCCACGACGGGACTCGCGTACGCGAACCTGCTCAACGTGATCACCGGTGGCACGACGTATCTGGCGTCCACGGTGGACGGCTCCAGCGCGGGGTCAGGCCGGCCGATCGTCGTCTACAACTCCGCCGCCGTGACGCTGATCTCCGAGGTCGGCGTCGGCGTCGTCAGTTCGACCGGCCAGCCCCGCCAGACCATGCGGTACCAGTTCCGTCCCGTCGGCTACGACTCGAACGCCGACTTCTACGTCTACAACAGCCACCTCAAGGCCTCGACGGGGTCGACCAACGAGGCCCGCCGCAACGTCGAGACCACGAACACGCGTGCCAACGCCGATGCGCTCGGTGACGGCACCAGCATCATCTACGTGGGGGACCTCAACCTCTACGACTCCACCGAGGCGGCATTCCAGACTCTGCTTGCACCGGGGAACGGCCAGGCCTTCGATCCGATCAACCAGATCGGTTCCTGGAGTGGCAACGCGGTCTACAAGGCGTTCCACACGCAGTCGCCGGCCACGACAGCCGCCTACGGGGGGCAGGTCACCGGGGGCATGGACGACCGCTTCGACTTCCAACTGGTGTCGGGAGAGTGGCTCGACGGCCGGGGGCTCGACTTCATCTCGGGCTCGTACTGGGCGTTCGGCAACACAGGCACGCACAATCTCAACGGAGCGATCACGACGGGTTCGGCGTCGGCCTTGCAGGCGTTCCTCCCGGGCTACACCGTCGCCCAGTCCGGTACGGTCCTCACACTTCTGTCCCAGGTCGCCGACCATCTGCCGGTCGTGGCCGACTACCAGTTGCCGGCGAAGATGTCGGCCGGCCTCGCGATGCTCCCCTCGAAGGTCATCGTCGGGGCGGCGGTCTCGGGAACTCTCACGGTGTCGAACTCGGCGCCGGTGAGCGTGGTGCAGGGTGCCGACAGACTGGACTACACCTTCTCCTCGTCGGGCCTGTTCACGGGCTCCGGCACCGGTTCCGACATGGCCCTCGGGCCGGCGAACGCCCACACGCTCTCCCTGAAGACGGGGACGGCGGGGCTCATCAGCGGCACCGTATCGGTCCAGGCCACGAGTCCCCAGACAGCGTCGCCATCGTTCAGCCAGACGGCATCGGTGAGCGTGCTGGACCACGCCATCGGGTCGTTCACGCTGGGCAGCACGCTCACGACACTCGACCTGGACTTCGGCCTGCTGACGCAGGGCACCGGCACGGCCAGCCAGACCTTCTCGATCTTCAACCGGGCCGGAGGCTCCTGGGCCGCGAGGCTCGACCTCGACAGCATTTCCGCGAGCGCGCCGGGGAGCGTCTTCACCACCACGCTCTCGCCGTTCACGAACCTGGCCTCGGGGTCGTCCCGGTCCTACGGCGTCTCGATGCTCACGACGACGACCGGGTCGTTCTCCGGAACCTACTCCCTGAACCTGTCGGACGAAGACCTGCCGGGGGCCGCGACGCAGAGCCTCTCGCTCACGGTCCGGGGGCGCGTCGCCTCACCTGCCAATGCGATCCTCAACGTCGCCAGCGGCACCCAGACCCAGTTGGGCCTGGGCTTCGCGGCGATCACGGGCTCGTCGTCGATCACGAAGACCGGCAGTGGCTCGATCCTCCTCGATCTGGCCAACACGTTCACCGGGACGACGTCGATCGAGCAGGGTGTCACCGTGCTGGGCGCATCCGGAGCGATCGCGGGCTCGGCGCGCGTGAACATCGCCGCCGGCGCTAGCCTGGATGCCCGCACCCTGGCCGGTGGCTACGTGGTCGGAACCGGCCAGACGCTCGGTGGCGAGGGGACCATCCTGGGCTCGGTGACCTTCGGTGCCGGCTCCACGATCGCGCCGGGCTCGCCGGGGGCGGCCGTGTCTCTCGGGTCGTTGCAGGTGGTCGCGGTGCCCGAGCCGGGGACGTGGGTGATGGCCGTCGCTGGCCTCGCCTGGGTCGCGTCTCGGCGTCGCCGGAGCCGCTGAGGGAGAGGGCCCGAGCCGCGGCTCGATCGCGGCGGGCTCCTCGCGCCCGTGTCTCGCCGCCCCAGGCGACGCAAAAACAGGGGGAAACACCGGCTGCCGGCCGGTCACGCGACTCGATGGATAGCGTTGCCCGTCGAAGCCGGGCATGGACTGGCTCGCTTCTCCGCTCCCCGGGAGATAGCCAGTCATGTTCGTCGTCTCGCGTCGTGCCCGCCTGCTTCTCGCCGCCTTGTCGCTCGTTGGATTCCCGTCGGCTGCCCTCCGCGCCGATACGACGTTCGACAGCGGCACGATGACGCTCAGCACCGGAACGGATTTCGGACCGAAGCTCTTCGTCGGCTACGTCGGAACGGCCACCCTCGAGGTGGTCGGCGGAGTGGCCGCCAGTTCGGACGCCTGGCTTGGCTTCAACGACGGCAGCAACGGCAGTGTCACCGTATCGGGCGGCACGTGGATCAGTCGCGAAGATCTCACCGTCGGACGGAGCGGCACCGGCATCCTCACGATCAACGGCGGCCTCGTGACGGTCGGCGGCACGCTGTCACAGGGCGCGGCCGGCACGATCAGTCTCAATTCCGGCGGCACGCTCCGGATCGGCGCCGGCAACACCGGTGGCGTGCTCGGTGTGTCGGCGCTCACCAACCACGGCACGTTGATCTTCGATCGCTCGAACGGCTCGACCTACTCGGGCATCATCGGCGGCTCGGGCGCGGTCACGAAGCAGGGCGTCGGGGAGTTGGTGCTCTCCGGCTCGAACACCTACACGGGCACCACGAGCGTCAACCAGGGCACGCTGCGGGTGACGAACGGCGGCGCCCTGCAGTCGAGCCCGATCGTGGTGCAGACCGGCGGCACGCTGGCCCTGCCGAACACCTCCCGGCTGGTGCTCACGGCGACGAGCCTGTCGGTGGACCAGGCCACTGGGGGCACGCTCGACATCGGCAAGGGCCGGATCGACATCGCCACGGGGGCCACGGAGGCGGACCTGCGGGCCGACCTGATCGCGGGCCGCTCCGGCGGCACCTGGTCGGGCTCCAGCGGGATCGTCACGACGGGCGGCAAGGCGGGCGCGGCGACGCAGCCGGTGGTGGGCTACCGGGTGTTCGCGACGGGCGCGGCGACCGTGGCGTGGGCCGCCTTCGGCGACGTGAACCTGGACGGCCGCGTGGACTCCACCGACATCTCGTTGATCAACGGCGGCGGCCGGTTCAACCAGTGGTCCCCGGCGACGTGGGTGCAGGGTGACTTCACCTACGACGGCATCGTGAATTCGACCGATATCTCGCTCATCAATGGCTCGAGGCTCTACGGCACGGGCTCGTACCTGCCAGTGGTCAGTGTGCCGGAGCCCTCGACGTGGGTGACCGCCCTCGCCGGCCTGACCTGCGCGACCTGGCTCGCGTCCCGACGTCGTGGAACTCGTCGAGGGGCGGAGCGAAGCTCGTCGCTCCCCGTGGCGATTCGTGGGTCCGGACACAAACCTCGTGCGGCTGCCCCGCCGCGACGCGTGGTCTGAGAGGCTTGGCAGACCCGGAGCCGTTGCGGTATGGTGCGTCGAGTTTGCGGATGAGGAAGACTCTTCCGCCAGGATGATCCAGACCACGCGACGCTGACCGGACCACCTGGAGGCTCGCCTGACCGCCCGCCCGTGCGGGACGAGCAGGAGGCTTTCCGTGCCGGTGTTTGCCGACCATGCGATCGCGATCGGCCGCCCGCCCTTGGTGCCGCTCAATCGGCTCACCCGCGGCATGATCGCCCGGGTGCTGGCCACGATCGAGGGTTGCAGTCCGGCCTCCAGCGTCACGTGCCGCATCGGCGCGGGTGCGGCCCACCGTGTCGCGGCCCGCACCGAGTCGGCCGGCAAGACCGTCGTCGTCGTGCTCCCCGACCCCGGTGAGCGCGCCATCTCCACCGGCATCGACGAGACCTGACCCACCCGGCCCCGAAGGAACGAGTGATGAGCGACAGCCTCCTGCAGCGCAGCGTGACGACCGCGGTGGCCCGCAACCTGGCCACGACGACCAAGACGCGGCCGATGATGATGTCGATCACGCCGCGGCACCTGCTGCGGCTGCTCCCCTGGGTGCAGGTGGAGGGGGGCACCTACCGGGTCAACCGCACGAAGGTGGAGCTCTCGAAAGCCGAGCGGATGGAGATCACCGCCGGCCTGGCGTTCGCACCCGACGAGCTGCGCAGCGTGCCCTTGTTCTCGCAGTTGCCCGGGTCGTTGCTCGAGCGGATGCAGAATCGCTTCCGCACCGAGGAGGTGTCGCTGGGCAGCGACCTGATCATCGAGGGGCAGGACCGCAGCACCTTCTTCGTCATCGCCCAGGGCCAGGTGGAGATCCTCTCCAAGGGCCTGCACGGCCGCGACCTGCGGGCAGCCCTGCTCACGGAAGGGGAATTTTTCGGGGAGGTGGACCTCGTGTCGGACAAGCCGTCCGACATCACCGTGCGCACGATCACGCCCTGCGTGCTGCTGACGCTCTCGCGCAAGGATCTCGACGCCGTGCTCGACGAGATGCCGACGCAGCGCGACGACTTCCAGAAGGCGATCACCGAGCACCTCCAGCTGCGGTCCACGGTCAACCGCTACGGCGAGCGGAACATCGACCTGGTCTCGGGCTTCGCCGAGAACGTGGAGATCCCCGAAACGTTCGTCGACTATGCGGAGAGTCCCCGCGAATACTCGCTGTCGGCGATCCAGACCGTGGTCCGCGTCCACACGCGGGTCTCGGACCTCTACAACGGCCCCCACGACCAGCTCGAGGAGCAGATCCGGCTCACGATCGAGGGGATCAAGGAGCGGCAGGAGTGGGAGCTCGTCAACAGCCAGAAGTTCGGCCTGCTCCATTCGGTCGATCCGGCGATGCGCCTCTCCACCCGCTACGGCGCCCCGACGCCCGACGACCTCGACGAACTCCTGGCCCTCGTGTGGAAGCGGCCCGCCTTCTTCCTGGCCCATCCCAAGGCGATCGCGGCCTTCGAGCGGGAGTGCACCCGGCGCGGCGTGCCGCCGGTCACGAGCACGCTCCACGGCACGAGCGTGATCACCTGGCGCGGGGTGCCGCTGGTGCCCTGCGACAAGCTCGAGGTGCGCAGCCGCTACGGGTCGAGCCAGTCGAGCGGCACCACGAGCATCGTGCTCGTCCGTGTCGGCGAGGCCGACCAGGGCGTCGTGGGCCTGCACCAGACCGGCATCCCCGGCGAGATCATGCCCAGCCTCTCGGCGCGGTTGATGGGCCTCGACAGCCTCGGCGTGGCCTCCTACCTGCTCACGAACTACTTCTCGCTGGCCGTGCTGACCGACGATGCGGTCGGCGTGCTCGAGAACGTCGAGGTGGGCTACTACCACGACTACAGGATCGCCGACCTCCGCGCCTTCGGCGATGGCGACGGCATCTGATCCGCCGCGGCGACGCAGGACCACTCCGCATGAACACGCTCGACATCCCGGCCGCCGGTGACGTTTCGCCCGAGCCCGCGCCTCACGATCTGACGCGCGACCGGGTTGCCGGGATCGCGGCCCGCCTGCTCGGCGACGCCGTCGCAGCCACGGGTGGCGCCGCGCTGCCCTTTCATCACGATCCGGCTGCCTTCCGCAGCCACGCCGCCTCCGCCGACGTGGCCGCGGTCGATGCCGCGGCCATCCGTTCGTTCGTCGGCCGCATCCGCGGTCTCGACTACCGGCAGCTGCCCACCGTCGCGTCGCGGCCGCCCGCCACGGGCGGCGGGAACACCGGCGCCGGCGGCCCCTTCGACGTCGAGGCCGTGCGCCGCGACTTTCCGATCCTCGCGGAGCGCGTGCACGGCAAGCCGCTCGCCTGGCTCGACAATGCGGCCACCACGCAGAAGCCGCAGGCGGTGATCGACGCGCTCGCCGCCTTCTACGCCCACGACAACTCCAACATCCATCGCGGCGCCCACGCGCTGGCGGCCCGGGCCACCGACGCCTACGAGGCGGCCCGCCGCACCGTGGCCGACTTTCTCGGGGCGGCCACGCCCGACGAGATCGTCTTCGTCCGCGGCTGCACCGAGGGTGTGAACCTCGTGGCCAACATCCTCGCGCCCGGGCTGTCCCGCGGCGACGAGATCGTGCTGCCGGAACTCGAGCACCACGCCAACATCGTCCCCTGGCAGCTCGTCGCCGAGCGGACGGGGGCCGTGATCCGCGTGGCGCCGATCGACGACCACGGAGACGTGATCCTCGAGGCCTACGAGGCGCTGCTCGGGCCGCGCACGCGGATCGTATCGCTGTCGCATGCCAGCAACTCCCTGGGCACGATCCTGCCCGTCGAGCTCATGACCGCGATGGCCAAGGCCCGCGGCGCCCGGGTGCTCGTCGACGGCGCGCAGAGCGTCGCGCACTTTCCCGTCGACGTCCGCCGCATCGGCTGCGACTTCTACGTCTTCTCGGGCCACAAGATCTGCGGTCCCACCGGCATCGGTGCCGTGTTCATGACCGCGGAGGCCCAGCGGGACCTGCCGCCCTGGCAGGGCGGCGGCAACATGATCCGCGACGTCACGTTCGCCCGCACGACCTACTCCGACCCGCCGGCGAAGTTCGAGGCGGGCACGCCGAACATCGCCGATGCCATCGGTCTCGGGGCCGCGCTCGACTACGTCACGGGCCTCGGCCGCGAGCGGATCGCGGCCTACGAGCACGGCCTGCTCGACTACGCGACGGCGCGGCTCGAGGCGATCCCCGGACTGCGGCTCGTGGGCACCGCCCGGGCGAAGGTGGGCGTGTTGTCGTTCGTTATTCCCGGCCTCGACCCGCTCGACATCGGCCGCGCGCTCGACCGGGAGGGCATCGCCGTCCGCGCGGGCCACCATTGCGCCCAGCCGTCGCTCCGGCACTTCGGTCTCGAGGCCACGGTCCGCCCGTCGCTGGCCTTCTACAACACGCGCGGCGAGATCGACCGCCTGGCCGCCGCCGTCACCGCCCTGGCCCGGTGATCCGGCCCGCCTCACTCTTCACTGCTGCCGACATCGGAGCCGGCACGCGTGACCATCGCCGCGAACACCCTCACGGAAATATCGTCTCTCACGCTCCGCACGGACCCGTCGCCCATCACGACGTTCACCGCTCCGGGATGGAAGGAGTAGGGGTCGCCGGTGCCCTCCTTGCCATACGTCGCGCCCCCGAACGACGCCGTATCGACCGACTCCCCGTTCGTGACGTTGATCGCCGCCTGTGGGGCCGATCCCACGGCGGAGCCGTCGGACATCGCGCCCTTGAAAGCCAGGTCGCTCGCCGGCCGGCACCAGCCGCCGCCGTTGACGCGACCGGAGGGCGAGCCGACGTCGCCCCCCACCATCCTTCCCCGGACGAACTTGTGGGGCCGGCCCGCCGACTCGACCAGGGCGATGGTCTTCGACAGCCCGTCGAGGCACTGCTTGAGCTGCACCCGCGTCCTGCCGTCGTAGTCCTTGGACAGCAGCCCCAGCGACGGATGCGACGAGGCCGCGGCGGCCGTGCCGCTCGACATGTCTTTCTGGGACAGCGGAGCCGCGACCGCGACGAGCCCGGCCAGCCGCGTGTCGACGAACGTGGTGGGCGAGTAGTCGGTGGTGCCGCAGAACAGGCCCGAGTTCTCGTTGAGGCTCGTGCCGGCCGCGTTGACGGTGCGGTTGGAACTCCCGAAGCCGCCGGACGAGGCGCTGTCAGGATCGCCGTCGAGGGTCTGAGACGGGTCGGAGGCGCACTCGAGAAACTTCAGCCGCGTCATCGCGAGCACGGCGTTGGCGACGGCCTTGCCGTTCTGGGGCGTCGTGGTCGTCCAGTTGGCGCTGGAGCTCGAGTCCCAGTTGGAGGACACGAACTGCTCCTCGACGTAGGCCACCGACCGCGTCACCCACGACAGCCGGCCGTTGGCGCCCGTGGGCGGCCGCGTGCTCGTGGGCAGCTTGTCGGCGTTGGCGCTCGCGTAGTTGTGGATCACGAGCCCGCACTGCCGGAGGTTGTTGGTGCAGCTCGCCCGCCGCGCCGCCTCCCGGGCGGACTGGACGGCGGGCAGGAGCAGGCCGATCAGCACCGCGATGATCGCGATCACCACGAGCAGCTCGACGAGGGTGAAGCCATGTCGGCGACGATCGGTGGCGTGGGAGTAAGCAGGCATCGGCAATCTCCTGGACACGGGGGCTGGGTGTGGAAACGGCTGGATGAAACGAGTCACCGCGCGGGGCCGGAGCGGACGTCGGCCTCGCCGGCAGGCCTGGGCGGCGCACTGGCGACGGCCCGCCAGAGCAGGGCCACGACACCGACGAATGCGAGCACCCGCACCGCTTTCCAGGCACGCGGCTCGTAGCTGGGAGTCATGTCTCGGGCTCCTTGTCGCCCTGCACATGCCTCCGGTCGCTCCGGTCGGCGTGATGGTGATGCTGGTGGTCGCGGCGGGTCGAATGTCTCTGCGGTCGTCGGACGATCTGCGGCGGCCTGGGGCCGCCACGGCGGTCAGCGGATCAGCCGAGTCTTCTCGGTGCGATCGATCTGCACGACGATGCCGTCCTGCACGATCACGGTCACGGAGCCGTAGCGGAGGCCGCGGAGGGCGTCGCCGATCCGGCGCAGGGCGGCGTCGGTGTTCGCCGCCCCGCGCTGGCCGTCGACCGCTTCGGTGCTGGAGGTGTCGTCGTGTCGCATCGCTCGGGCTCGTCGTCCTTCAGATCGCGTACTCGGGATCCGGCAGGAACACCCGCGCCTTCCGCGGCGTGATCGCCACGTGGGACCCGGGCTGCAAACTCTCCTGCAAACGGCGTGCCATCTCCGTCGGCACGTCGACGTGGACTTCCGTTTCAATGCCGTGGGGCCGGCACGCCACGCGTGTGACGGCTCCGACGCAGGTGGTTCTCACGACCGACGCGAGGACGCTCTCGCCCTGTCGGCCGTGACCCGCCACGGCCGGGCCGTCTCCGGTCACGGGAGCCAGTTCCAATTCGTGGGGCCGCAGATAGACGCGGGCGTCGCGGGACTGCGCGTGCGGGTAGTCGGGATAGTCGATCGGGATGCCGTGCCAGTAGGCCCGGCCGTTCTCGACGCGGCCGTGGAACACGTTCACCGTGCCCAGGAAGTCCATCACGAACGGCGTGGCGGGCTGGTCGAACACCGCTTCCGGCGGGCCCTGCTGCTCGATCCGGCCGTGGTTCATCACCACCACCTGGTCCGCCAGTTCGAACGCCTCCTCCTGGTCGTGGGTGACGAACACGCTCGTCATCCCGATCTCGTCGTGCAGCCGCCGGAGCCACTGCCGCAACTCGATGCGCACCTTGGCGTCGAGCGCGCCGAACGGCTCGTCGAGCAGCAGCATCTTCGGCCGGATCGCCAGCGCCCGGGCGAGGGCCACCCGCTGCCGCTGGCCGCCCGAGAGCTGCGCCGGCTTGCGGCCGCCGAGGCCCTCGAGCCGCACGAGCCGCAGGAGCTCGTCGACCCGGGCCCGCACCTCCGCCTGCGGCGCCTTCCGCACCCGCATCCCGAAGGCCACGTTCTCGAACACGGTCATGTGGCGAAACAGCGCGTAGTGCTGGAACACGAAGCCCACTCCCCGCTGCCGCGCGTGGAGCTCGGTGATGTCCTCGCCGTCCTCCTCGATCACGCCCTCGTCGGGAAACTCCAGGCCCGCGATGATCCGCAGGAGCGTGGTCTTGCCCGAACCCGACGGCCCGAGCAGGGCCAGCAGCGCCCCATCCGGCACGTCGAGCGCCACGCGCGACAGGGCCTGGAAGGAGCCGAACGATTTCGAGACGTCGCGCAGGTGGATGCTCATGCCGTGCCTCCAGAGCCGGGGACGGCCGCCGGACCCTCGGTCCGCACCGCCTCCAGGTCGTGCGACTCGGCCTCCAGCCGCCGCTCGATGAGGAACTTCGCCACGAGCGTCACGAGCGCCAGGCTCGCGAGCACGCTGGCCACGGCCATCGAGGCCGGCGTGCGGTATTCCTGGAAGAGCTTCTCCACGCGGAGCGGCATCGTGTCGGTGGCGCCGGCGATGTGTCCGCTCACCACGTAGACGGCGCCGAACTCACCCATCGCCCGCGCGTTGGCCAGCACGACGCCGTGGAGCAGCGCCCAGCGGATGTTGGGCAGCGTGACACGGGTGAACACCTGCCAGCCGCTGGCGCCGAGGCTCACCGCGGCCATCTCCTCCTCGGGGCCGATCGCCTCCATCACCGGGATCAGTTCGCGGACCACGAGCGGCAGCGTGACGAAGGTGGTGGCCAGCACGAGCCCCGGCCACGAGAAGATCACCTTCCAGTCGAGCCAGGCGAGCGTGGGCCCGAGCAGCCCCTGCCGGCCGAAGATGAGCACCAGCGCCAGGCCCGCCACCACCGGCGAGACGGAGAACGGCACGTCGACCAGCGAGATCACCAGCGACCGCCCCGGGAAGCGGAACCGGGCCACGAGCCACGCCGCCGCGACGCCGAACACGGTGTTCACCGCCACGGCCACGGGCGCCACGGTGAGCGAGAGCCAGATCGCGTGGCGGGTGTCGGGATCGCCCGTCAGGGCCGCCCACCACGCGGCCGGTCCGGGGGCCAGCGCCTCGACGAACACGCTCGCGAGCGGCACCACGATCACCACGCCCACGATCGCCGCGGCGGCCGCGACGAGCGCGGCCCGCACGGCGGGCGGGGTGGACGGCGGCTGGGATCGGGACGACGACATGCGTACGGCCTACTGGGCGTTGCGGGCGAGCCGCTGCTGGAGCACGTTCACGACGACGAGCAGCGTGATCGACAGCGCCAACAGCACGACGGCGATGCTCGTCGCCTCCGCGTAGGCGAACTCCTCGAGCCGGGCCACGATGAGCACCGGGGCGATCTCGGTCTTGAAGGGCATGTTGCCCGAGATGAAGACCACCGAGCCGTATTCGCCGAGCGCCCGGGCGAGCGACAGCGCGAAACCGGTGACGACCGCCGGAAGGATGCCGGGAAGCACCACCCGCAGGAACGTCTGCGCCCGCGAGGCCCCGAGGATCTGCGCCGCCTCCTCGGCATCGCGGTCGAGGCTCTCGATCACGGGCTGCACGACACGGACGGCGAACGGAAGGCTCACGAACACCAGCACGAGCACGATCCCCAGCCAGCTGTACGCGCCGTGGACGCCCCAGGGCACGAGCCACTGGCCGAGCCAGCCCTTTTCGACGTACAGGGCGGAGTAGACGAGGCCGGCGACGGCAGTGGGCAGCGCCAGCGGCACGTCGACGAGGGCGTCGAGCAGCCTGCGGCCGGGAAACGGGACGCGGGCGAGCACCCAGGCGACGAGCAGTCCCAGCACCGCGCTGGTCGCGGCGGCGAGCACCGAGGCTCCCAGCGACACGCCGTAGGCGGCGCGGGCCCGCGGCGTCCAGGCGGCGCTGGCGAAGCCGTGCGGGCCGAGCGAACCGGCCCGCAGCACGAGCACCGCCAGCGGCACGATCACGAGCGCCGTCAGCACCAGCGACGTGACCGCGGCGCTCGTGCCGAAGCCGGGCAGCACGGCCGGCCGGCGCCGGCGCCGCACGCCGCTCGCCGCCCGGTCGCCGTCGCGCCCCAGCGGGGCCGGAGGCGGGACCTCGGGGGCGATCATGGCTCGGTGGGGTTCGTGCATGCGGTGGGCCGTGGAGCGGTCACGGCGTGTTGCCGGGATGGTAGATCGCGTCGAACACGCCGCCCTCACTGAAGTACTCGCGCATGGCCGCCTCCCAGCCGCCGACGAGCGAGATGTCAAACGCGTCCACGGCGGGCCACGTCTCGCCCGATCCCGGCGCTGGGGCGTCGACGCCCCACGGCCGGTAGTGATGCTTGGCGATGATCGCGCGGCCCTCGGGGGAGTAGAGGAAGCCGAGATAGGCCTCGGCCGCGTGCCGCGTGCCCTTGCGATCGACGGTGGCGTCCACCACCGCGACGGGCGGGTCGACCCGGATCGTGCGCGGCGGGTAGACGATCTCGAGGGTGCCCTGCGACTCCTGCACCTCCAGGTGGGCCTCGCTCTCGAACGTGAGATGCACGTCGCCGATGCCCTTCTGGGAGAACGTGGCGGTGGCAGCGCGGGCGCCCGTGTCGAGCACCGGGGTTCGCTGGTAGAGTTCGGTGACGAAGGACCGCGCGTCGGCCGCGCTGCCGCCGGCGGCCAGCACGCTGCCCCACGCCGCGAGAAAGCTGTACTTGCCGTTTCCCGACGTCTTCGGGTTCGGCGTGATGATCGACACGTCACCCTTCACGAGGTCCGGCCAGTCGCGGAGGCCCTTGGGGTTGCCCTTGCGGACCACGAACACGACGACCGAGTGATACGGCACCGAGTCGTTGTCAAATCGCGACCGCCAGTCGGGCCGTATGAGTCCCGACGTGGCCACGGCTTCGACGTCCGGCCACACGGCGAGCGTGACGACGTCAGCCTCGAGTCCGTCGATCACCGCCCGGGCCTGGCTGCCCGATGCGGCATGCGACTGCCTGATCGTCACCCCGCGGCCATGCGTCTCGGCGTAGTGCCGGACGAACGTGTCGTTGATCTCGCGGTAGAGTTCGCGCGTCGGATCGTACGAGACGTTCAGCAGCTCGAGGGATCCGGCCACGGGAGCGGAACCCGGGCGGGCTCCGCAACCGCCGACGAGGGCGCCGACGACCGCCGTGGCGGCCACGCTCCACAGCGTCCGAAGCCGAATCGTCCGCCACATGGAGCGTCTCCCACGCCCGCGCTACCCGCCCACGACCTCGGGGCCGGACCCGCTGTGGCCTGCGATTTGCAATTGGCATGCCGCGCTGACTCCCGTTGGCCTCGATACCGCGGATCGCCTATGAAAAAAGCATTTGCGCCGGGGCAACGGCCATGAGCCGTGATATTCGACGGGTTTAATCCGTGATATAAAACAGGCTGCCGTGTCATTTGACGGGTTTGAAAGGGATTTCCACGAAAGAAGCCGATGCAATGAACGATTCCGGAGACGTACTGTCGGCCGTGTGGCGGGAGGCCTGCCGACACATCGAAATCGAGGAGTCGATCGAGGCGATCGCCGCCGTCCTCGCCGTTCACCTCCCGCTGCGGGGCATCGCCGTCTTGCGGCCGAGCCCGGCGGATCACGTCGTGGAAACCATCGCCGCCGGGGAGACGGGCGGCTCGCGCGCGATCGCGGCCCGGACGGAGAAACTACCCCCGTCGGTCTGGCAACGGCTCACGCAATGGCTGCACGGCGGCCCACTCGTCCGCCTGGAAGACGGTGGAGAAGATGGCGACGACGACTGGCTGCGGAGCGGCCTGCCGGCAGGCCTCGATGGCTGCCTGCTCGTGGGCCCGCTGCGGTGCCAGCATGCTCCCGCGGGCTTCGTCGTCTTCTCCTCCGAAGCCACCTCGCGATTCACCGCCGCCCACGAGGCGGTGGCCCGCCAGCTCCTCGAGCCCCTGCAGGTCGCCGTCGAGAACGGCGCCCGCCTCCACGAACTGCGGACGCTCCGCGAGGCGGCGGAGGCCGACCGCCGCACGCTGCTCTCGCGGCTCGGCAGGCAGGACATCAACGAGGAGGTGATCGGCGCCCGCACCGGGCTCAGGCACGTGATGGAGCGGGTCGAGCTCGTGACGGCCTCCGACGTGCCCGTGCTGATCCTCGGCGAGACCGGCACCGGCAAGGAGGTGGTGTCGCGGGCGATCCACACGCGTTCGGGCCGCGCCGACGGCCCCTTCATCCGCGTCAATTGCGGGGCGATTCCGCCGGAACTCATCGATTCACAGCTCTTCGGACACGAAAAAGGCGCGTTCACCGGCGCGTCGGACCAGCACCACGGCTGGTTCGAGCGGGCCGACGGCGGCACGCTGTTCCTCGACGAGATCGGCGAGTTGCCGCTGCCGGCGCAGGTGCGGCTGCTCCGGGTGCTCCAGGATCACCAGATCGAGCGGGTCGGCGGGCGGTCGGCGGTGCACGTCGACGTGCGGATCGTGGCCGCGACCCATCGCGACCTGGCGGCCATGGTGAAGGAGAAGACGTTTCGCGAGGACCTCTGGTATCGCATCAACGTGTTTCCGATCCGCCTGCCCACGCTGCGCGAGCGGCTCGAGGACATTCCCGCGCTCGTGGGCCACTTCGCCCGCCGCGCCGCCACCCGCTTCGGCCTGCCGGCCGTGGAGCCTTCGCCGACCGACCTGCGCCTGCTCGCGACCTACGACTGGCCCGGAAACATCCGTGAACTCGGCGCCGTGATCGACCGGGCCGCGATCCTCGGCGGCGGCCGGTCGCTCGACGTGGCGACGGCGTTGGGCCTCGGCTTGAGCCCGGGGAAGCAGGAGCCGGGGGCGGCTCCTCGCGCCACGCCGGCCGCGACTGACGCCGACGCGTCCGGCACCCAGGAGCCAGACCATGGTCCTGCGGCCGCAGCCGGACCCATCCAGCCTCTGGCCGCCGCGATGCGGCGACACATCGAGCGAGCGCTTGCCGCCACCCGGGGCCGCATCGAAGGTCCCCGCGGGGCGGCCGCGATCCTCGAGATCAATCCGCACACCCTGCGGGCCAGGATGCGGAAGCTCGGCGTGGAGGCGACGCGCTTCCGCGAGTAGCGGGCCGTTCGGCGCAGGTTCACTCGGGCCGTGACATCACCACCGACCGCGGTCGGTCCTCGCTCGCAGCGCCAAAGGCATGGTTCGGCTCCGGTCCCATGACGAACGCCAACTCGCCGCCCGCGACGATGTCCGCGTGGGTGATGTACGACTTCGCGTAGGGCTTGCCGTTCAGTTCCGCCGACTGGATGTAGAGATTCTCCGGCGAGTTGTTCCTGGCAATGATGGTGAACGCCTTGCCTTCGGGGAGGGCGATGGTCGCCTCGTCGATGATCGGGCTGCCGAAGACGTAGACGCCCGCCGCCGGGTTCACCGGGTACATGCCGAGCGCCGAAAAGACATACCAGGCCGACATCTGGCCGCAGTCCTCGTTGCCCGACAGGCCGTCCGGCTGGTCGGTGTACAGGGTGGTGAGGATCTTCCGCACGAGCCTCGCGGTCTTCCATTGCTGGCCGATGAACGCATACAGGTACGTGGTGTGGTGCCCCGGCTCGTTGCCGTGGGCGTACTGCCCGATCAGCCCTGAGATGTCGGCCGAGGCCCCCGCGCTCTTGACCGACTCCACCGTGAACAGCTGGTCGAGCTTCTCGCTGAATGGCCCGTCGCCGCCGAGCAGTTCGATCAGCCCCTCGGGGTCCTGGGGCACGAGCCACAGGTACTGCCAGCCGTTGCCCTCGCAGTAGTCGTCGCGGCGATGGGCCGATGCGACGGGATCGAACGGCTCGCGCCACGTGCCGTCGGAGAGTTTGCCCCGCATGAACCGCGTGGCGGGATCGAAGTACTCCCGATACGCCCGCGCCCGTCCGGAGAAGTATTCGTAGTCCTCCTGTTTCCCGAGCGCCTTGGCCATCTGGGCGATGCACCAGTCGTCGATGGCGTACTCCATCGCCTTGGCGACCGACTCGTTCTCGCGCTCGGCGGGGATGTAGCCGATCTCCTTGACGGAATCGAGCCCGCGCTCGTCGCGCATGGCGGAGTTCCGGATCGCCTCGTAGGCCCGTTCCGGATCGGCATCGAGCAGACCCTTGAAGTACGCGTCGACCACCACCGGGACCGCGTGGTACCCCACCATGGTGTCGGTCTCGTTGCCCATCAGGTGCCACACCGGCAGCTTCCCCTGCTGATCGCGGATGGCGAGCATCGTCCGAATGAAGTGCCCCACGCGCTCGGGCTGCGTGAGCGTGAACAACGGGTGTGCCGCACGGTAGGTGTCCCAGAGCGAGAAGATCGTGTGGTTGTCGAAATCCGCTTCGCGGTGAACCTGCATGTCGGCACCGCGGTAGTCGCCGTTGTGGTCGTTGAACAGCGCCGGTGCGATCATCGTGTGGTAGAGGGCGGTGTAGAAGATGCGCGTGGTCCGGTCGTCGGCCTTGATTCGGATGCGGCCGAGCTGCTCGTTCCAGGCGGCTGCGGCCGCGGCCGCCACGGCGTCGAAGTCCGCGGCACCCGTCTCCACTTCGAGGTTCGCCAGGGCGTTCTCCTCGCTGACCGGCGACACGCCAACCCGCACGAGCACTTCTCCCGGCGCGCCCTCATACGTGGCAATGGCCCGCAGCCCGCGACCGTCCGCCGACTCGCCGCCCACCTCACTGTCGCCCAGGAAGATGCGGAACTCCGCGAACGGCTTCGACGACTTCAGTGCGAAATAGACCCGCTGGTCTTTCGCCCATCCGGCCGACCTGCGGAAGCCGACGACCGTCGCCTCGTCGGCCCGGCGGATGCGCGACTCCACGACGCGGCCTCCGCCGTTTTCGAACTGCAGATCGATCGCCAGGTGCGCCCGCGCGCCGGCGGGGTAGCGGTACCGGTGCAGCCCAACCCGCTGCGTGGCGGTGAGTTCCACGTGGACGTCGTGGTCGAGCAGCACGACCGAATAGAAGCCCGGGCGAACCTGTTCCTTGTCGTGGGTGTAGCGGCTGGCGTAGCCGGCGTCGGGATCCTTGCGCGAGCCGGGGCCGGAGACGAGCGCTCCGGTGAAGGGCATCAACAGGATGTCACCGAGGTCGGAGATGCCGGTGCCGCCGAGATGCAGGTGCGAGAAACCCGCCAGGACGTCGTCGGAGTAGTGGTAGCCCGAGCACCAGTCCCAGCCTTGGTGAAAGTTCGCCGGGCCGACCTGCACGGCTCCGAATGGCACGTTGGCGCCGACGAAGACGTGGCCGTGCCCGCCGGAACCGATGAACGGGTCGACGTGGCTGACGAAGTCGTCTGCGCCGCCCGGCGACGCGAGCGCAGCGACCAGGCACGCCAGGAGATGGGCGACGCGTCGGGGGCGATTCATCGGTGCAGCAGTGACGAAGGACGCGAACGGCCACGGCGGATCACGCCCGCCAGCCCCGCCAGCCCCACGACCGCCAGCGCCCACGTGCCCGGCTCGGGCACGCTGGCCATCACCGGCACGCCCACCCCACCGAGCGCCCCCAGGCTCGCCGCGGGCAGATACGACGGCGTGCCGTAGAGCCCCG